>JAAENP010000250.1 GCA_024224155.1 bacterium | reverse complement strand
TGAAGCTGTCTCCAGGTGCTTGCTGGCGATCACCCGGTGCCGACGGATGCGGATACCTCGATGCGTAGCAACGTCCGGAGTGAAGTAGCTTCGACAATAGGCAGTGACTTCATGGCCCAGGTCCACGAGTCGGGAACCGACCTCCTCATAATAGGTCTCGATGCCACTGTAGGTTCCAATGACGCCTCGAGCTCCAATGAAAGCGATCTTGAGCTTTCGCTCCTTCGACGTCGGCATAACAGGCTGAGTGCCACCACCACCCGGAGGACCCCACGCTGAAGTGGTTGTCAGTCTATCGCCCAGCTTCCGCTGGCGCTCCGGATCAAGCAGCTCCGCTGCCGGAGAGCACAGCGGGGATCGTCTTCGCCAGGATCTTCAGATCCATCCACAGAGACCACTCATCGATGTATTTCATGTCGAGCTCCATCCACTGCTCGAATGGCACCGAGTTTCTTCCGCTGACTTGCCAGAGGCAAGTGATGCCCGGCCGCACGCTGAAGCGCCGCCTGTGCCAATCTCGATCGAAGCCCTCGAAGTCTCTTACCGGAAGAGGCCGCGGACCCACGAGGCTCATGTCGCCAATCAGAACGTTGAGAAGCTGCGGCATCTCATCGATGCTCGTCTTGCGCAGGATTCGACCGATCGGCGTCACTCGCGGGTCGTTCTTGATCTTGAACACCGGCCCGCTCACCTCGTTGAGCTCCTCAATTTCAGCCAGTCTCGCCTCCGCGCCCTCGACCATGGTTCTGAACTTCAGAAGGTTGAAAACTCGCTTGTTGCGTCCAACGCGTTTCTGGACGAACAAAACCGGCCCGGGCGACGTCCGCTTGATCAGCAAAGCCACGCCGAGGAGCAGCGGACCCAGAATGATCAGCTGCACGAGCGCGAGTGTGAAGTCCAAGGCCCGCTTGACCACGACTCCGCCGCCCTCCATTTGACCTGTGCGCATTACAATGACCGGTTCGCCCTGAAACATTTCCACTCTGGATTTGGCGAGATTCAGGTTGAAAATGTCCGAAAGGAACCGGACAGTGATGCCCTGCTCCTCACAGAGACTGACAATCCGCGCTGACTTTCCGTAGGCTGAGGAGAACGGCAGGGCCATGACCACCTCATCGACGACGTTCCCTCGCAGATACTCGACCAGCTCGTCGATCCCGACCACCAGCTTCTCGCCCTCCCGATAGAACTCCTCGAGACCCGGCCAGGGATCGTCCACGAATCCGATGACGCCGTAGCCTAACTCGGGCCTGCTACGGACGCTGCGAGCGTACTTGCGGGCCCGCTCATTGGTGCCCACGATCAGCACATGGCTGATGTTGCGACCCCGAACGCGAATCCGTTCCAGAAGCGTCCGGAAAAGGACTCGCATGAGGGTCGTTGCCGCGATGGCCGAGAGCCAGAAAAGAACTATGAATTGGGGCGTAACCAGCTGCACCTGGAAGAGAAACCCCGCATTCAGGACTGCCACGGCACCCACCGACGTCGCCTTGAGCACCGTCCACGCCTCGTTCCAAGGCGAGGAGAATCGGCGCAGCCGGTATAAATCGAAGGCCTTGAAAGTCAGGTACCAGAGAACCAGCAGGACCAAGAAGAGGATGGAGTTGACGAGCTTGAGCCTGACCGCGAGAAGCTGTCCTAGCGACTCTTGACTCAGGACCCAGGTGGCGAAAGCAAAGGCGCCCACCATGATCACCAGGTCGGCGAAACCCAGAGCTCTCAGAAGCAGCTGTCTACGGTTAGTCAAGGTCTTCCCAATCGAAAAATCGCTCGAGTTTGCACTTTGTGCGTCAGGAAAACGTCAGAGCTACAACGGCCTGCAAAGCAGGCTTAGACACCCTCTCCCCCAATAGCAGCCCTGCGGACGGTGCTACCAAACGACCCCATCGGCTGGTCACACCGTGCCGCGCCCTCCCGGACCGTGCTCCTGTGCAGCTTCCCCTTTTGAAGATTGATCCTGAAGGACCTAAAATTGCAGCACGAATTAAGGGGACTGTCAAATAGACGATTGGTAATTCTTCTGGATGCACGGTTCGCTGCCGCCGAGGCCGGACCTGTCGACGTCGCGGCCGCAACCTTCTGCGCCAGGCTGCGAGCGTGTGGCACCAGGTTGACAACTGGAGCTGGCCCGTCCACTCTCTTGGTCAGCTACAGAGCCGGCAAGACCAGCTCTCCTTTCTCTGACGCCTCATGTCTGAAGCTCCAATCGTGCCTCCACGCCCGCGAGAGCATCTCTTGGCAGTCATTCTGGAGGACTATTTCCAGGTGGCCTCGCTCAAGTCCGTCGTCCGAACGGGTCAATGGCATCGCTTCGAGACCCGAGTCGAAAGAAACACTCTCGACGCACTCGAGCTCCTCGACGAATTCGGTATCAAGGCGACGTTCTTCGTACTGGGCTGGATCGCCGACGAAGTGCCGGAGGTGGTGCGTGAAGTGGCACGCCGCGGGCATGAGGTCGCAAGTAAAGGCTACTATCATCGAAGCCTTCAACAATTGGATGAAAGCGAGTTTCGGTCCGATCTTGCTCGCTCTCGCGAGGCTCTGGAAACAGCCTCCGGTCAGCGAGTCCGCGGTTATCGAATCGCCCACTCTTGGCTGGGTCCGCAGGATCTGTGGGCGTTGGACGTCCTGGCCGACGAGGGCTTTCTCTACGATTCGAGCATACGACCTCTGTTTCGAGGTTTCTCCGACGAGCCGTGGCGTCGTTTCCCGCACCTGCATCGCGGAGAAACAGGAACGATCTGGGAGATCCCCATCTCCGCTGTGCGCCTTGCGGGGTGGTCGATTCCAATATCCGGAGGCAATTACCTGAGGCAGCTTCCCCAATGGTTCGTGCGCCGAGCTATCGACCACTGGGATCGCGGTCACGAGGCTCCTCTGGCGTTCTATTTCCACGTCTGGGAACTGGACCCCGATCAGCCCCGGATCAATGCCGCTCCGCTGCACGAGCGGGTCCGGCAGTATCGCAATCTCGACCGAATGGAGCGGTTTGTCCGCTATTACCTGTCCCGCTATCGCTTTCAGGGCTTCGGCGAGTATCTCCGTCTCGACAGGGAAGAGGTGTCGCCTGCTCCGGAGCCGAGAACAGCGGCACCGGCAATACCGCTGCCGGAGCAATCGCCGAGCGACCCTGTTTCTGCTCCGACCTCGGCCACCACCGACAGGACACCGGTCTCAGTGGTCATCCCCTGCTACAACGAAGAGCTCATCTTGCCCTACCTGGCGAACACTCTGCGCAGCGTGACGGCGGTGCTCAATCAGTACGATCTCGGCTTCATCTTCGTCGACGATGGCAGCCTGGACGGAACCGCGGCAACGCTCGACAGCCTCTTTGGCGGCCGCTCCGACTGCGCGATCCTGCACCACGATCAGAACCAAGGCGTGGCGGCAGCCATTCAGACCGGCCTGAGCCATGCTCGAACCGAAGTCGTCTGCTCGATCGACTGTGACTGCACTTATGATCCGCACCAGCTGCAAGTCATGATTCCGATGCTGAGAGACAATATGGACATCGTCACCGCATCGCCTTATCACCCCGCCGGACAGGTGCGGAACGTCCCGTGGTGGCGTCTCTTTCTCTCCAGGCGCCTCTCCCAGCTCTACCGCCTCGTGCTGCGGCACAAGATCGCTACCTACACGAGTTGTTTCCGCGTCTACCGTCGGAGTGCCGTGGTAACGCTGCCGGTTCGAGAGGGTGGCTTCCTCGGCGTGGCCGAGGTCCTTGGACTGCTCGATCTGCAAGGCGGGCAGATCGCCGAGTGTCCAGCGGTCCTCGAAGCGCGTCTTTTCGGTCAATCCAAGATGAAGGTCCTGAGCACCATCTTCGGTCATTTGCGGCTGCTGGTTCGGCTGGCAAGTAGCAAGGCACGCCAGGCTCAGCGCCTCCGATAAACTCGGCTCGCCTGGAAGTTCGAATGCCCAGAAAAAAAGTTCTGATATCTCCTGAGAACCTCGACTTGAAGCAACTCGAGCTACCCACCGATCAAGACGCTTCCGGTCGTTCCCTAGGCGAGGAGGAAGTCGAGCTCCTGATCGGAGCGGTTCAGTCGGGCGTGCTGACGGCCACCAAAGGGTCCTACGTGCGTAGCCTGGAGCGGGGTTTCGCCGGCCGACTCGGCGTCGAGTTCGCTACCGCCTGTTCCTCGGGAACGGCGGCCATCCACGCGGCCGTTGCGGCGGTCGATCCAGAGCCCGGCGACGAGATCATTAGCTCCCCGATCACCGACATGGGCGCCATCGCGCCGATTCTTTATCAAGGGGCGGTCCCGGTCTTTGCCGACGTCGAGCCGACTGGACTCACAGTAACGGCTTCCTCAATAGAGGCGTGTATCAGCGAACGCACTCGGGCGATCATCGTGACCCACCTTTTCGGAAAACCCTGCGCCATGCGAGAGATTCTCGAGTTGGCAAGGGCTCGACGAGTGCCGGTGATTGAAGATTGCGCGCAGGCCTACCTCGCCGAAAGCGGTGGTCGAATAGTGGGAACTCTGGGCGCGATCGGCTGCTTCAGCCTTCAGCAAGGTAAACACATTACGACCGGTGAGGGCGGGCTCGTGGTGACCAATGACGAGGCTTTAGGCCGCCGAATACGCCTCTTTGTCAACAAGGGCTGGGACTATGGAGGCCCCCAACCGGACCATGGTTTTCTGGCCCTCAACTATAGAATGTCCGAGCTGCAGGGGGCCGTTGGAGTCGCCCAGCTGGCCAAGCTGGACTCAGTAACCGAAAGCCGAATCGCATCGGCGAAGAGATTGTCCGAACTGTTGTCGAAAAACAAGGGGCTCGAGACGCCGGCGGAAGAACCCGCCGCGACGCATTCCTATTGGCGCTACCTCCTTGGGGTCAACGGAGATCGGATTCCCGGAGGCGCGCCGGCCTTGGCGGAAGAGCTAGGTCGAAGGGGCGTTTCATCCTCGCCGAACTACATTGGTCGTCCGGCGTTCCAATGCGGGCTCTTCCGTGACCAGAAGACCTTTGGACAGAGCCGTTTCCCCTTCTCTCTTGCTCGGCCCGAAGCAACGGATTACTCCCCAGAAAGATACCCGGGAACCTTCGAGGGGCTGGCGAGAGCTCTCGTCCTGCCCTGGAACGAACGCCTCGGAGCCGAACACGTCGATCACATTGGCCGCTCGATTCAAGAGGCGATATCCATGCTGGGCAAGGACTCCGAATGACGCAGGAAGCCATCCGCTTCGGCCTGATCGGCGCCGGGGCGATCGCCCAGAGCTATGCCCAGGCCTTCAACGACTCGGACTCCGCACGGATTGTTGCCGCCTGTGACCTCGACGAGGCGCGAGCCCTGGCGTTGGCCGAGCGCCTCGGCTGCGTCGCCTACCAAACACACGAGATCATGCTCGAGCAAGCGAAATGCGATGCCATTTTGGTCTGCACGCCTCCGATCAGTCACCACCAGATTTGCCTAGACGCCCTCAGAAGGCGAGTCGCGGTCCTCTGCGAAAAGCCGCTCAGCCTCTACTCGACCAGCGCTCGGAGTCTTTTCTCCGTCGCGAGGCAGTTTGGCACAATCTTGTCCATGGCCTCGAAATACCGGTTTGTAGAGGACGTCATCCAGGCCAAGAGCCTTGTGGCCTCGGGAGTTCTCGGAGAGATCCGTTTGCTGGAGAACTCATTCACCTCGGCGATCGACATGTCGAAGCGATGGAATTCAAGGCCCGAGATTAGCGGCGGTGGGGTGCTGATCGACAATGGCACGCACTCGCTCGACCTGATCCGCTATCTGCTCGGCCCTGTCGCCAGCATCCTCGCCGTGCCCAACAGCTTGAAGTGTGAGCTTCCCGTCGAGGACACCGTCGATCTCTTTGCACGCACCGAGGACGGGGTCCAAGCGACCATCGAGCTTTCATGGACGTTGGCCAAGGAGCGGGAGAATTATATCGAGATCTATGGCTCCAACGCCACGCTCTGTGTTGGCTGGAGACAGTCGAAGCTTCGCCGAACCGGCCATCACAACTGGGAGGCGATGGGAACCGGATACGACAAGATCGCAGCACTAAGGCGCCAGATCCGTCACTTCTGCCGGGCCATTCGTGGCGAGGAGTCGTTGCTCGTGAGCGAGGAAGACGCCTTGGCTTCCGTCGAGGTGATGGAAACAGCCTATCAATCCCTTGAGGAACAGCGGTGGGTGTCAGTCAACGAGCGGCCGACTCGGGGCCGTGGACGTTTCTCGGCCCCAGGAGCAGGCTCTAACGGCTAGCTCCCCTCTGCCCGCCCAGATCGTCATGAGACAGACCATCCTCAACATGACGCTTCGTGGTGTGCTGCTGAGGGTCAGCGCATTCTTTGCGTTCGCCGCGGCAGAAATCGCCAATACCAAATTGACGGAGGTTGTACGATGAGGTTTGGACCTCGAGTAGCGTTCGCGCCGTTGCTGGCCGCACTCACCGTGGTTCCCCTGCTCTTCCTTGAGCCGCGGTTCGCCCAGGGGCCGCTCGAGATCGCACAGCTTCTGATCGCCCCCATGGTCGGCCTCGCTGTAGTGGCGCTTCTCGCCACCGGCTTGAACCGGCTTCGACGCCGAGAGCAGGGGCGAGCGGGCGGCTGGTCGGCCATCGTTTGTCTCGGAGGTCTGCTGGCAGCGACCGGCTGGATTGTCGGCGGCTGGATCGCGGCACTCGTCGGCGCTGTCGCCTTCGCCGTTCCGCTCGCGGTCGCCAAGCGCCGAGGCTCCGACCCCACTAGTGACCTCTGGCTGTGGGCTGGAGCGACTTTGCTCTCGGTCGTCCTCGTCTCCGGCCTCGCGATTTGGCCGAGCCTGGCGCCGAAACCTGAACGCCAGGTCGTGATGGTGGGCTTCGACGGCGCCTCGTGGCCGATCATCGATCAGCTCCGGGAAGCCGGCGACCTGCCGACCTTCAACCGGCTGGTCGAACAAGGCACGCGAGGCGAGCTCTCGACGCTGCATCCGGTCATCTCGCCACCCATCTGGACCAGCATCGCCACCGGAATGACTCCAGACAATCATGGCATCCGGGATTTCTGGTCCTCGGCCGACCAGGTCCGCGCCAAGAGAATTTGGGAAATCGCCGACGACCACGGCCTGGTGTCGGGTTCCCTCGGCTACCTGGTCACCTGGCCCCCGAGGAAGGAGTCGGGCTTTCTGGTGCCGGGCTGGCTCGCGCAGGGCCCCGAGACGCTGCCTCCTTCGCTCTCCTTCCTCAAACAGCTTGAGATGGGCGAGAAGAGAGGCGAGAGCCGTACGCTGATCGAGACGGTGCGCCTCACACTTGCGGCGCTGCGCCACGGAGCCACCCTGTCGACTCTCAAATCGGCTGCGGCGGTACTGGTCTCGCAGCGGCTCGAGCGGATGAATGAGCAGGATCTGGCTCTGCACCTTAGACTCTTGAAGCTTCGTCTGTCTTCCGATGTCTTCTGCCGCCTCTTGCGGGATTATCGTCCGGACCTGGCCATCTACTACGACAGCTCCACGGACGCGATCCAGCACATGTTCTTTAAGTACTTCGAGCCCGAGGGATTTCCCGAACTGACTCCGGAGGATGTGGGCAACTACGGCCAGGCAATCCCAGAGGTCTATCGGCAGGCCGACACGGCGCTCAAGAAGATCCTGCGCGCCGCCTCGCCCACGGCGGATCTTCTCGTCGTCTCCGATCACGGTCAGCGCTCGGCGATGGCTTCAGGGGAAACGTGGTACGCGATCAAGTCGTCGGCATTGATCGAAGAGTCCGGCATCGATTCGTTGGTCCGCGCCACCAACGTGGGTCGCTCGGTATTCTTGAGGTCGAAGCTCGACGAGAACGCGCTATCCGAGGCTCTTCGGCGCATCGAAGAAATCACATCTGCCGAGGATGGCCAGCCGCTGTTTGTGGCCGACCGCAGAAGCGAGTTCGAAGCCAACCTCAGGGTGCGGCCCGGCTTCGAGCTGGATACCAACCCGCTGGTGACGGTAGGTGATCGGCAGCTGCCGGCGATAGATGTTGTGGGTGAGTCCGATCGGATCTCCGGCACTCACACCGAGACGGCGCTGCTCTTGATGCGGGGACCCGCTATCGAAGTGGGCAAGGCTCTCGACGAAGGAAGCATTGTCGACGTGGCGCCAACGGTGCTCTATCTCCTAGGCCTGCCGCTCTCCCGCGAGCTAGATGGCGAGGTCCTGGTAGGAGCCCTTACGATCGCCTTTCAGCGGCAAACGAAAACAGTCCTCGTCGACAGCTACGGAGCGCCTACCGCGGAGCGGGCCGCGGAGCAAGAGCTGGACGAAGACACACTGAAGAAGCTCAGGGCGCTGGGATACTTACAGTGACGGACACATCCAACTCGAGGGTCTCATGCTCCGAGACCACACGAACGCGGGAGCTGATCGTCATGGTGACGAAGAAACCACTTCTCGGCATGTGCGTGGAGTGGTTCTCTTGGGCGAGACGGTTCCAGCTCGAACGGTTGGAGATCCTGTCGGTCTACCGACTCCACCTCGACTCCTTTCTCATGACGATCACGGCGCAGTTCGCCGTCGGGCTCGTTGGCCTCTCTCTGCCGCGGATGTCGCAGGCAGGAGGACGCCCGGGCACCGCGTGACCACCTTCATCCACCCAACGGCAATCGTCGAAGACGGCGTTCGGATCGGACCCGACACCGCGCTGTGGGATCACGTGCACGTGCGTGCCCCCACACGAATCGGACAGGGCTGCCTGGTCGGCGGGAAGACCTACATCGCCTACGGTGTCGAGATCGGGAACCGGGTCAAGATCAACAGCTTCGTCTACATCTGCACCGCGGTGAGCGTCGAAGACGGAGTGATGATAGGCGCCGGGACCATCTTCACCAATGACCGTTACCCGCGGGCCGCAACGCCGAATCTGGCGCGAGCTCTTGGCTCCGAGCCCAACGAAGAAACCCTCTCCACTCGAGTCCGCGAAGGGGCTACTATCGGAGCTCGCTCGGTGATCGGCTGCGATCTCGAGGTCGGCCGGTTCGCGATGGTGGGCATGGGGTCGGTGGTCGCCGGCTCGGTTCCTGATTTTCACCTGGCTGTCGGCAATCCGGCGAGGTCCGTGGGCTTCGTGTGTCGCTGCGGGAGGCCGTTTGCGAAGTTCGATCCGGCGAGTCCCCCCGCATCGATCGAGCACCGTTGCCCAAAGTGTGCCTACGCGTACACGGCGACGGAAGGCAGCGTCGAGGAACTGGGCTTCGGGGCGCGGCAGTCGGGCGGTTAAGGCACCGCGACGTTTGTTGATGGTGTTCGCTAGATCAAGGCGGTACCAAGGGTCCTTCTCCGGCAGTGCCGGCAAGCTCCTTTTGGCCGTCCTTCTGATCGCCTGCGCACTACGCTTCGCCTTTGTTTGGCACCCGACCGACTATCACTCGGTGGCCGCGTGGCGCGAGTCCGACTATACCCAGATCGCTCGTTCGTTCTTTCGAGAAGGCATGAATCCCTTCCTCCCGCGAATCGACTGGCGCGGGAACACATCAGGGGTCGTCGAAATGGAACTCCCCGTCATCCCATGGATCGGTGCACAGCTCTACCGGATCTTCGGCTATCACGAGCAGCTCCTCAGGGGGCTGGTCGCTCTCTCGAGCATCGGTGGACTCCTCGTCTTTCGACGATTGTCGAGCCGGCTCTTGCCACCGCACGCCTCACTATTCGCCACCACCGCTTTCGCGTTCAACGGACTCCTCCTTTCCCTCTCGACGAGCATTCAGCCGGAATCTCTTCAGCTTCTGATGACGCTGCTGGCAATAACCGCTGCGTTCGAATGGGCGGACAAAGGCGACGAGCCCTCGCTGCTGCGGGCTGCCGCCTTTACCGCCGGCGCGATTCTGGTCAAGGGCTCCTCGGCGTACTTGGGCCTGGTTCTGGGATACCTCGTGCTGAAAAGACTCGGTCTTCGCGCCGCGACCCAACAGCGCGTCTACGTGGCCACCGCCATCGCACTGCTGCCGCCTCTCGCCTGGTACCTCTGGGCGCACCACAACTTCGACGTGACCGGGTTGTCGTTGGGACTCTCGAACGAGGCGCATTTCCTGTCCTGGGATGTCCTTCGTCACCCCCGGGGGATCGTCACCGGCAACCTGGTAGCGGAGGTACGCGATGTGTTCGCGGCCGCCGGCCTTCCTCTCGCAGCCGCCGCTTTCCTACGGCCCTGGGACAGGATCGAACGGACCACGGTCTGGTACGCAGCTGTGGTGATCTTCTACATTGTGGCCGCCGACACCTCGGCGGATGGCTGGGCCTTCTACTACCACGCCAACTCGATTCCGCCGGTCTGCCTGCTGATGGGTTTCGGCTTTGCCGCTCTCACCGACAGAGCTCAAGGCCCCTTAGCGAGCGGGCGCCTTGCCGGATTCAAGAGCGGCGCCGCGTACCTGCTCGCAGCGGTCACGCTCGGGGGCTTCCTCGCCCGCGGCGTTCAGCTCGCTTGGCTGCGGAACCACCAACCGGTCCTCGAAGAACTCTACAGATGCTGCCGCGAGTTCGCTCCAGCCGTGCCACCCCACGGGAAAATCGTCGTGCGCGGCGGTCGCCGACTCGATTGGCATGGTCATGGCGTGGCGTACAACGAGTCAATGGCTTTCACTTGGACCGATCGCAAGGGATTCAACTACGCGCACGAGGACTTCAGCGCCGCCAAGCTGGAGGAGATTGCGCGGTTGGGGGGCCGTTACTGGATTGCCAAGCCACAGGATCTCGAGGACAAAGCGGTCATGTCGCGGATCACCCCTCGCGTCAGTCTGATCCAGCGCTGCGGCGATTACGCGCTGTACGATTTGGGTCCTTCTCGGGAAGGCACCTCATCGAACCACCCTACCCTGAGGGAGAAGCTCGACTCGGAGGGAAACACGGAAACGCCGGTTCGGACAGTCCGCTAAGGTCGTATGCCCATCAAGAGCTGCTGCATCTGCGATCAACCGGTGCGTCCGATCTTCGCTATCGAGCACCATCAAATCTACGAGTGCGACGGCTGTCAGC
>JAAENP010000249.1 GCA_024224155.1 bacterium | reverse complement strand
CGGAGGGAAACACGGAAACGCCGGTTCGGACAGTCCGCTAAGGTCGTATGCCCATCAAGAGCTGCTGCATCTGCGATCAACCGGTGCGTCCGATCTTCGCTATCGAGCACCATCAAATCTACGAGTGCGACGGCTGTCAGCACCGAATGACCCGGCCGCCGGACTCAGCCAAGCATGTCGAAGAGACATACGGAGACGACTACTTCCAGGACGGGCGCGCCGGGTATCCCGGCTATCTCGAGGAAGAGCCTCTCCTTAGGGCCCGAGGGGCACGGTATGCAAACCTGGCTGAGTCCTACCTTGGTTCTCCGGGCCGGGTTTTGGATGTTGGCGCTGCTGCAGGTTTTTCGCTCAAGTCCTTTGTGGAATCGGGTTGGCAAGGGGTGGGCATCGAGCCCAATCGACGGATGGCCCTCTATGCGCGTGAAGAGCTCGGGCTCGACGTGCGCCAGGGTACTATCGAGAAATTCAGTGAGGAGGCAGACTTCGACTTGATCTGTTTGCTCCAGGTGATATCTCATCTGGTCGATCTGCAACTGGCCATACGGAACATGAAGAACTGCCTTGCAGCACACGGTCTGGTTCTCATCGAAACCTGGAACTGGCAGAGCTGGACAGCTAGAGGCCTGGGCGCCCGCTGGCATCAATACAGCCCACCCAGTGTTCTCCACTGGTTCTGCCCGCAGAGCTTGGACCTATTGATGGATCAACACCAGCTGGAACGCGTCGCGACCGGGAGACCGCGAAAACGGCTGAGCTGGAGGCATGCTCGTTCACTGCTCTCCTACAAGCTGGGGCGAGGCCGGGCAGGCAGAGCTTTCGAAGGCTTCTCGAGGCTCGTCCCCGACAAGGCAGACCTTCCATATCCTCTAGACGACGCCAGGTGGTTCCTCTACAAACAGAAACCGAGCGTCCCATCTTGAGGATCCGTGACCGCTGAACGGAGCTCCAGCTGGGGGATTGTCGGGGGTGGCATTCTGGGAGTCACCCTGGCCCTGCGTCTGTCCCAGAACGGCCAGCGAGTCACACTCTTCGAGGCGGCCAAGAACCTCGGCGGACTGGCGAGCTGCTGGCCTCTGGGCGATGTGCTGTGGGACCGCCACTACCACGTGACCCTGAAGTCGGACGCCCACTTGCGAGGACTGTTGGGCGAGCTCGGCCTGGAAGAAGAACTCGAGTGGAAGCAAACGCGGACCGCATGCTATGCCGGCGGGCGTCTGTACTCCGTTTCCGACGCGGTCGAGTTTCTGCGGTTCCCGTACCTGGGCCTGGTCGACAAGCTCAGAGTAGCTGCCACCCTGGCCTACGCCTCCACGATCCGGGACGGCCGCCGCCTGGAAAAGGTCAAGGTCGCGGAGTGGCTTGTTCGCTGGTCGGGCCGACGCGCATTCGAGCGCTTTTGGCTGCCTCTGCTCCGATCCAAGCTCGGAGAGAGCTACCGGGAGACCTCGGCCGCATTCATATGGGCTACCATAGCTCGCCTCAATGCGGCCCGGCGAGCTGGACGCAAGCAAGAGGTCTTCGGCTACGTGCCCGGAGGTTATGCTCGGGTTCTCGATCGATTGGCGAGGGCATTGAAGGAAGCCGGCGTGGAGATCCGCAGCGGGCAGCGAGTAGAGAACGTCGACTACGAAGATGGCGGAATCGATTTGAAGCTCGACGACGGCTCGATCCAGAGGTTCGACCGCGTGGTCCTCACCGTTCCACCGCCCCTGGCCGTGTCCATGTGCCCAACGCTCACGCCAAATGAGCGAGCCAAATTGGAGGCTGTGCGCTACCTCGGGATCGTGTGCGCATCCGTGCTGTTGGATCGACCGCTTGCCGGCTACTATGTCACCAACATCCTCGACGATGGAATGCCATTTACCGGAGTAATCGAGATGTCCGCGCTGGTGGACCGCTCGCAGTTCGGCGGGAGGTCCCTCATCTATCTTCCGAGGTACCTCGCATCAGACGATCCGTTCTTTTCGCTCAGCGACGAAGAGGTCGAGGAGTCCTTTTTGTCCGCGCTCACGGGGATGCATCCTGGCTTCGACCGCGGGCAAGTGGCCGCATTTCGAGTTTCCAGGGTGCGTCATGTTCTTGCCCTTTCGACGCTCGACTACTCCGCCACACTGCCGACCATGAAGACATCGATCCCCCACCTCTATCTGGTGAACTCGGCTCAGATCGCCAACGGGACCCTGAACGTGAACGAGACGATCGAACTTGCCGAATCGGGACTCCGAACCCTTCTGGACGACAAGGCATGAGACCGACCGCCAGTCTTTCGCTCGATCTCGACGACCAATGGACCTATCTCCGGATCCACGGCGATCCCGGGTGGCGACAATGGCCCTCCTACCTGGAGTTCTTCGTCGCGCGCCTGCTCGACTTCCTCGCCGAAAGAGACCTGAAGATCACCATCTTCGTCGTCGGCAAGGACGCCGAGCGACCTCAGAATCATCGCTTGCTCTCTGCCCTCGCGGCGGCTGGGCACGAGATCGGCAATCATTCCCATCGCCACGAGCCTTGGCTGCATCTCTACTCGAGAGAAGAGATAGCAACCGAGATCGAACTCGCCCACAAGGCAATCGAGGAAGCCACGGGAGAGCGACCGCGAGGATTCCGTGGGCCCGGTTACAGCCTCTCGTACGAGACTCTCGGAGCATTGACCGCCCTTGGCTATCGTTACGATGCCAGCACCCTTCCGACATTTCTCGGACCACTGTCGCGAGCTTTCTACTTCCGCTCCACCAGGCTCAGCGCTGAGCAGCGGCACCGTCGCGCACGCCTGTTCGGCAAGCTGAACGATGGCCTTCGACCGCTCCGGCCATACCGCTGGCGCCTCGGCGAAGGAGGAGCCCTCATCGAGGTCCCGGTTACGACTATGCCTCTGTTTCGCACGCCGATCCACTTCACCTACCTGCACTATCTTCAAGCCGTCGCACCACGGTTGGGTGTTTACTACTTCGAGCTGGCGCTCTGGCTCTGCAGGTTGAGGGCCGTTCCCCCATCGATCGTCCTACATCCTCTGGACTTCCTCGGCTGCGACGACACCGAAGCTCTCTCGTTCTTCCCGGCGATGCAACGAGAGAGTCGCTGGAAGCTCGATCAGGCGAGCCGATACCTGGCGATTCTCACGGAGAAATTCAACGTGGTTCCGATTGGGCGGCAGCTCGATCTCATGGCTTCTGAGAAGCTCTCCGGGTGCACACGCCGCCCCCTTTGAAGTCTCGACGAGGCCAATCGAAGGCGCCGGAAATCGGTGCGCGCCGAAGCGCCCGCTATGCCTTGATCACTTTCTCGTGGGCCTGCCGATACACACCGCGCGTGTCGACGACGAGCGGGCCGTGCTCGAGCACGAGATCGTAGTCGACCGCGGCGTGGTCGGTCACCAGGACCACCGCGTCCTGAGAAGCCAGGATCTCGGCGGTCAATGGACTCGACTCGAGTGCCGGCAGCTCCGGCCACGAGCGCATCGGCGGCGCCACCGGAATCAACGGGTCGTGATAGCTGTAGTCGGCACCGAGTTCGTGCAGCTGGCTGAGGATCTCGAAAGCGGGGCTTTCGCGAGGGTCGGCCACGTTGGGCTTGTACGCCAGGCCCAGAACCAGGATACGGCTACCGCGCACGGAACGACCACGATCGTTTAGAGCGCGTTGCAGCTTGTCCACGACCCAGCGAGGCATCTCAACGTTGACCGTCCCGGCGAGCTCGATAAACCGCGCCGACAGGCCGTACTCGCGCGCCTTCCAGGCGAGGTAGTAGGGATCCACGGGAATGCAGTGCCCGCCCCAGCCAGGGCCGGGATCAAAGCGCATGAAGCCGAAGGGCTTCGTGGCAGCGGCGTCGAGTACCTCGCGAACATCGATCTCCATGGCCCCGAAGAGCACCTTGAGCTCGTTGACGAGCGCGATGTTGACCGCCCGGAAGATGTTTTCGGTCAGCTTGGTCGCCTCGGCGACCCGGGACGACGACACCACGATGGGCTCGGGCACGATCTTGGCGTAGAGCTTTGCTGCCACCCGACCGGAGCGCTCGCCGACACCTCCCACCACTTTCGGGATCTTCGGCGTGCTGTAGTCCGGGTTGCCGGGGTCCTCGCGCTCGGGCGAGAAGGCCAGCAAGAAATCCTCGTCACAGCGTAGACCGCTTTGCTCCAGAACGCCACGTAACTCGACGTCGGTCGTGCCCGGGTAGGTCGTCGACTCCAGAATCACGATCTGGCCGGGTCGGATCGCCTGGCGGATTGCCTCCGCGGTCTTGAGGACGTAGGAAAGATCGGGAGCCTGGTGCTGAGTCAGTGGCGTCGGGACACAGATGAGCAGGGCATCCGGCTCGGCCAACCGCCCGAAGTCGCTGGTCGCGGCCAGGAGTCCGTCGTCCGAGGCCCCGGCAATTCGCTCCGCGGAGATGTAGTCAATGTAGGTCTGGTGGCTCGCAAGGGCCGCGATCTTGTCCTCGTCGACGTCGAAGCCGAGAACTCGAATCCCTTGCTCGGCGAATGCCAAAGCGAGCGGCAAACCGACGTAGCCGAGACCGATCACGCCGACGAGGCAGGTGCCGGCCTCTATCCTTTGTTCAAGAACCTCTAGCTCGCCCATCTCCAACCTCTTGAATCCGAACGGTTACGCACTGCAACGGATGCTACCGCAGTCCACCAGCTCCGCGGGCGAGTGAAAAAAGGGAGATAATCGATGAGCCTTCTCGATTTGGGGAGAGACAAGGCTTGGAAAAGAAAAAGAAAGGGCGGAGTAAGACAGCACAGTCGCTGGCAGAAAGGCTCCAGGATCTACTCGACCGTGCCCAGCCGAAGATCCGGGACCTGGAGACGGAGCTCGAAGCCATAGAGCGCAGCCACGGTCCTGCCGTCTATTGCGAATGGCTGTACCTTCTCGGGGGCGTTCGGGTCGCTCCGACAAGGGCGAAAGATCGCTGGCGCGCAGTCCTCAGACACTGGACCGCCGTGGAGACGAACCGGATTGCGGCCTTCGATCCACGTGTAGCTCTCGTCAGCTATTCCATCGAAGCACAGCGCAAGCTCGGCAAGCCTATCGACATCGAGATTCATCTAGGCGAGCCAAGGCGTGACCACTCAGACCGGGACGAGTTGACGGGCCTGGCCAACTCCGAGTCCTTCTCAGAAAGCCTGGGAAGAGAACTGCACAGAGGCGAACGCTTCAACCGGCCGGTGTCTCTATTGATGATCGATATCGACAACTTCGAGCATTACAACGAGTGCAACGGGCGCGAGTCGGGCGACAGAGCTCTCGCGACGATCGGCCGTATCCTCGGCGAATCACTCCGGGTCGACGACGGCAAGACCCGGTTGGGTGGTAAGGAGTTCGCTTTGACCTTGCCGGCGACACCGAAGGTGGCTGCCGCGCAAGTCGCCGAACGAATCAGGGAGCAGGTGGAGCTGCAGTACTTCCCTGGGGAAGACCATCAGCCGGGCGGCAAGCTTACGGTTCGCGTAGGGGTTGCGACCTTCCCCGGCGACGCGAGGAACGCAGCTGAGCTGCTTCGCCAGGCACAGCGCGCCGCGTTTTCGGCGAAAGCCGGCGGCCGCAATCAGGTCCACTTGATCGGCGAGGATAGGCGATCCAACCGCCGCTTCGAAGTTGTCCTGGGCGGCAGCTTCAGCACTTGGACAACCTCCGGCCATCGGCTGAAGACGCTCAACCTCAGTCTGGCCGGACTCAAATTCTCGAGCTCTGAGAATCTGCCACCGGGCGCGTTGGTCGACGTTCGTCTGGAGATTCCTGGGTCGGAGCCCAACATAGAGATGGCTGTTCGAGTCGTCAAATCCGACATGGTGCGGCCGCCAAGTATGGGCTGGATTGCGGGCGGCGAGCAAATGGTCGGAGGGAGGTACGAGATCGCGACCCGCACGATCGAGATCTCGTCCGAGCATCTGAGGATCCTCAGACACTACTTGCGAACGCTCGAGAATTCATCCCCGGCTGGCGGCTAGAGAATAGCTGCTTCAGCCCTCCTCCTTGGTGCGCCGACCACGCGCTGGGCACCGCGGCGAATGGTCCGAGCCCGGGCGAGTCCGCAACAATTGCGGTTGCAGCGGTCCTCCTCGCCACGGTGTGAAGTCCTCCACTAACAACCTGTGGACAGCTGCATTCTCGAAGCCGATTATGCAAGCAACTGTGAACCATGCCACAGAGAGCCGACGACGCTCCCGCCAAACGGCGAGCGAAGAAACCGGTGATAAAGCAGCAACCC
This sequence comes from bacterium, assembly GCA_024224155.1. Lineage (NCBI taxonomy): Bacteria > bacterium. Next base: position 51,873 of record JAAENP010000249.1, on the reverse strand, counting down.
ATAGCCTTCTTGTTTTTGATCCTGTTGAGCTTCGTTCCCGCTAGAAGCTTGGCGGCCACCTTCTCCGTCAACACTACCGACGACCTCGACGACGGAAGTTGTGACGCGATCCACTGTAGCTTCCGTGAAGCGATCATCGCGGCTAACGCGATACAAGATAACGACTTGATCGACTTCGCTTTGCTCGGCTCCGGTGATCAGACCATCACGCCCTCCGCAACCCTGCCAGAACTCTCCACACCGGTAACGATTGATGGAGCGACACATCCCGATGGCGCGATTCATCTCTGCGGCTCCGAGTTCTCGTCCTCGGATGTCCTCGTAATCACGCACGACGCCACGATCTACGCCCTGAGGATCGAATGCTCGGTCGAGGGCCCCCTCTTGACAGTGTCAAAAGTGGGGTCGGGCTCCGGCACGGTGACCAGCGCGCCCGCCGGCATCGACTGCGGCGCCGACTGTGCCGAAGCCTACGATCTCGGCGCGGTCGTCACGCTTACCGCGACTGCCGACACCAGCTCCACCTTCGCCGGCTGGAGCGGCGATGCCGACTGCACTGACGGCACCGTCACCCTCGATGCCGACACCTCCTGTACGGCGAGCTTTGATCCAAACCAGAGGACCCTCACGGTCAACCTGGCCGGCAGCGGGAGCGGCACGGTAACCAGCGCGCCCGCCGGCATCGACTGCGGCGCCGACTGTGCCGCGAGCTACCCTCACAAAGCAGTCATCGACCTGATAGCCACCCCCACCGCCGGCTCCACCTTCGCTGGTTGGAGTGGAGATTCTGACTGTGCGGACGGACGGATGACGCTCAAGAAAGACACGACGTGCACAGCGACCTTCGACAGCGAGGAGCAGCTGACTCTGACCGTTAGCGTTGAAGGCAGCGGCCACGTCGCCTCGAGTCCCGCCGGTATCGACTGCGGCACCGACTGCTCCGAGGCCTATGCCTTTGGCACGGTAGTGGCGCTAACCGCGACCCCCGCCGCTGGCTCGGCTTTCGGCGGCTGGAGCGGAGACGCCGACTGCGCCGACGGCACCGTCACCCTCGATGCCGACATCACCTGCACGGCGAGCTTTGCAGGATCTTCGCCGATCGTCACGATTCTCTCGCCCAACGGCGGCTCGACCTTCGCGGAAGACAGCCAGGTCGCCTTCGCTGCAACAGCCATGGACTCGGCCGGAGGCGACATCACCGCAAGTATCGCCTGGACCTCCAGCAAGGACGGTGCACTGGGGACCGGAGGCGCGATCTCGGCGGTCTTGTCGAAAGGCAACCATGTGATCACCGCCTCGGCGACCGACACAGCGGGCGGCGTAGGGACAGCTTCGGTGAGTGTCAGGGTTCGCCCCAACCACCTGGTTCTCAGCAACGTAAGCGTCGACGGCCAGGAGACTCACGATGCCGGCCTGTCAATTACGGCGGCGGTTCTCACCGTCCTGAGCTCGGGCAATCTGGCCTTGAGCGCCGGCGAAGTGATCTCTCTCGGGGACGGGTTTGTCGTGGCTTCGGACGGCAGCTTCTCTGCCGGCATCGACCCAACCCTGGTTCCCTGAGACAGGCCTTCTCCGAGCGAAGGTCACCCCTCGCTTCGGCCGAAAGCCTGGACTTAGGCGACCGGCGAAAGGCCGATTGCGACTTGGCTCATATTCTTGACAGAAGCGCCGTCACTGCGGAAGCAGCGCGCCGCATATCCTGCACCTTTGTTGACCGACGACCGCCGGGACCCTGCAGTCGGGACACTCGCGTGAGGGTCCCCTCATGCGTCGAGGATTGACACCGCCCGCTGGAGATCCCGACTCGGCTCTCGACCGTGGGCCGACCGACTCGACCGGAGGTAGGAAATCGTCAACGGACCCAGAAAAGGCGATGCCGGCCCGATAGACGGCTTGGGACTCCCCACCGCCGATGTCGATCATGCGCAGGAGCTTGCACCACTTGACTGCCCCGGTAAGCGCCACGGACTCTCGACCATTACGAATCTTGAATGGATAGCTCGCGCCAACCCGTAACGGCCGACGGGTTTCAATCGACATACCCTGAGCGTTCAGATCTCTCAGCACCACATCAACGACAGAGGAGGTGGCATGGAAGTCGACGACCATGAAGCGACTCAGTCGGCGCTTCTCGAGCCGCTCTCTGTTGAATCTCAGCCTTTTCACGCTCCTACAGTATCGCCAATCTCCCTCTTGGCCACGCCACGCAGAGCGCCCGGCGCGTTGCCACCGCCAAGCGGCGGCACACAACTCTGCGTAGCCACGAGCGTCGAGCCTCGCAAAAGCTCTGTATACTAGTGGATCGGCCCAGATGGACGACACCAAGAGAGCTCTCGCCGCCATCGCCAGGCCCACGGTCCTGGCAAGGTTGGAAGCACTGCAGACGCCGGTCGACGTCAAGTTCGAACCGGTAGCGAACGGCCTGGCTTTCCAAGCGTACGCTTGGCGTCGCGCGTTCGATCTCCTGGTCGCTGAACTGCCCTTCTCGGGTCTGGAACCGGCCAATTGCCTGCGGACTCTCCGCAGCAAGGAGTCTGCGTCGGTGAATTCCCCCCTCTTGTTCCTGGTTCAGGAAGGCTACGAACGCAATCTCACGTACATCTCACCGAGCCTTCTCCGGCTCGTCACGATCTGCACGAATCTGTCCCAGGCACTCAGGGTCGTGACCGACACGCTCAAGCTCAGAGATCGGTCGTCCGTCCATTTGTTCGCTGAAGCGGAGATGATCGTCGACTCCGTGCGGTTCCACCGCGTCTGTCAGATTGAAAACGTCTCACAGTCAGGCATGCTGCTGCGTACGAACCGATTTCTGCCCGTGGGCTCCGTCCTACCGTTCACTCTTCGGCTTCCGGACGATGAGACTCCAATCTACGGCAGGGGTGAAGTCGTCCGTCACACCGACGAGGCAACCGAGGCCGTTTCTGGAATGGGCGTGCGGTTTTTCGGTTTGGACGGCGACGGCGGCTCGCGGCTCGACGGTTTTCTCCAGGCGCAGCAGCACTAGGCACGTTGTGAGCCCGTCGGCCTGCCGATAGAGGTTCGAAGAACCTATAGACTGCCGTTTGCACAGACCTTCGGAAAGGCTCTGGGGAGGTACGAGTCCAGTATGAAGTCTACCCTGGCGGGCCGCGTCGTCCTGGCGACACTTCTCATGGTGCCGCGGCCTCTCGCCCCAGCGATCATCATCGTTGACGGCAGCTGCACTCTGGTGGACGCAATCACGGCGGCCAACACCGACGCCGCTACCGGCTCTTGCCCGTCGGGGGATGTCGGGGCGGACATTCTGAGCCTTACGCAGGACGTAACTCTCACTGCCATCGACAACACGACCAGCGGGGCCAACGGTCTGCCGTCGATCGCTTCCGACGTCACGGTTCAGGGAAACGGGCACCTCATCGCGCGGAGTGCAGGAGCACCACCCTTCCGTATCTTCCACCTCACGGCAGGCGGTAGCCTGGCCCTGGATACGACCACTGTGAGCAACGGTGTTGCCGACGGCGTTCTCAAGGGCGGCGGCGTCTACAGCTACGGCGGCACATTGCTGCTGACAAACAGCACCCTATCGGACAACCTCTCGGTACTCGGAGGCGGCATCTACAACTCAGGTGGCGGCACGGTTACCCTGACCGACACTACCCTATCGGGCAACACGGCCGGCTTCGGTGGCGGCGTCTACAACTCGGGCGACGGGACCCTTAACGTGACCAACAGCACGCTCTCGCGGAACGCAGCCGGCTTTGGCGGCGGCGGCTTGTTCAGCTTCGTCGGTACGACTACCACCCTGACAAACAGTACCTTGGCGCGCAACTCGGCTGGCTTCGGTGGCGGCCTCTATGCCGGTTCCGCCGCGACGCTCACCAATAGCCTCATCGGCCAGAGCCTCAGTGGCAGCAACTGCGCCGGTCTGGTGACCGACAACGGCGGCAACTTGGCCGACGATACGACCTGTGGCTCGATCCCAAGCAACCTCACCGGCCTCAACCCGAGTCTCTCCGACAACGGTGGTCCGACGATGACTCATGCGCTGCTCGACGGCAGCAACGCAATCGATGTTGGCTCGGCGCCGGCCTGTCCGCCCAACGATCAACGCGGTGCGGCGAGAGTAAATGCGTGCGATATCGGCTCTTACGAGTTCATCCCCTGTCCCGATCTTGCGCTGAGTGACGATACGGTCATGGGCATCGTGACCGAGGAAAACTGTCAGCGCATCCTGGTCGGTCCCAACTTCGCCGTGGCAGGCGGCGGGAATCTGACCCTCCGCGCCGGCAAGAGAGTCTCACTCGGAAACGGCACGTCGGTCGCAATGGATGGTCAACTGAGAATCGCGATCGATCCCGATCTTCAACTAGTTCCGCCGCCGCCATAGTCCAGCGACACCAGCTTGTCCGTCTGGTTGGTTCGCTTCGGAAACGGCGGTCTCGTCTTGGGCGCTAGAGAGCGAAGCCACTTCCGTCATGCCCTCTCTCGGGGACTCGGTTTGCTCTGCGCCAACCGAGAAACATCCGCCAGAACGAAACGCGGGGTTCCCCGCGCCCCGCCCTCTCTCGGACCGCCTCCCTGACCAGAGAACGATCCACCGTGGTCACCCCTCTTGCGAAGGCAGAGAGCATTGCATTGTGGCAGAGCACGTTGATGGACCGAGGTACGCATCGCGATTTGCGGACGACAAGCGAAAGTGCCGAGCGCGTGAAGACTCTCGAGGACGCGCCAACGGCATCTAGTCGGTGCTGAATGTACTTCCTGGCCTCGGTGGGTCGTAGAGGCCCGAGGTGGCAGCGAAGGGCGATCCGATCGGCGACCTGCCGAAGATTCTGCTCTCTCAACCTGGATCCGAGCTCCGGCTGGCCCACGAGGAAGACTTGCAGGAGCTTCTGGTCGCAGGTTTCAAAATTCAAGAGTTGGCGCAAGCCTTCGAAGGCCTCGGCCGACAAAGCCTGCGACTCGTCGACGACCAGGACGACCGTCTTTCCCACCTGCCTACACCTAAGTAGGTAGTCGTTCAACGCCTCTATGAGGTCCATTCTCTGGTGGCTGGCTGTCTCTACGCCGAAGTCCCTGAGGGCAGCCCGGAGGATCTCGTCGAAAGAAAGGGTGGTGTTCGCCACGTACGCCGTTTCGACGTCCGAGCCAAGTCCACTGAGGAGTGAGTAGAGGAGGGTCGTCTTGCCGGTGCCGACTTCCCCGATCAAGACATTAAGACCGCGCCTCTCGAGGACGCCGACCTGAAGGGCAGCGAGCGCCTCGGTGTGCCCTTTGCTCAAGTACAGGAACGCAGGATCAGGTGTGAGGGAGAAGGGATCCCCAGTGAGACGAAAGTGCTGCAACCAGATCTCCCGGGTCTGGGAGTGAGAGACACCTCCCATAGGAGCTTCTTCGGGTTTCCGATCCGGACGTCGTTCCTGGAGAGACACGCGCAGAAGATCTTCTTCGTTCGTCGGTCGGATGAGGCCGACCGCCCAGAGCAATGAAAGGGCCTTGAGGGTAGTCGGCGGCGGACCACCGGCCCTCTCGAGCACTTCGCGCAGGCGAACAGGCTTCTTGCAAAGATCCATGAGAAGAGCCCGCTCGGGGCCCGATACCGCTGCGCCGACCCGTTTCCGGTCGTCGGGCACCGCACGAACTAACGCCTCCAGTCCTCCCAGCTCCTGCAGAATCAGATCCTCTGGACTGGCAGCCGCGGCCGCCTCGAGCAGGAGACTTGCCGTCGGTAGCGGCCCCACCAAGTCGTCTGCTGCAGCCCCCACCTGTCCAATGAATCGAAAGCAGGTCGCGTTCCAAACCATCCAGTGTTCGGCGATCATCTTGGTGAGCACGTGGAGGCCATCGTCCATACACGCAGTTCTTGCGCCGTTGTCTTCTTCTCGTGAGGCCAGTTCGACGCCCTGCCTGGCGTTGTCGTGGTGCTCGACATAGGCGGCGATCCGTGCCGTTGCCGGTAGCTCGGACCGACGAAGGTGCAACTCGCCTGCGACGAAGTAGAGACGCTTCTTCAGTTTGGGTCCGAAGATTTCGAGAATCCCGGTCTGTCGCCCGAGGTAGATCGACCGGATCGGAGCGATCAACAGCCTGCTGCCGAGACGTGCTTCGAGGTACTTCATTATCGGTAAGCGAATCGATGCTAGCGGGTTCCTGACTCTCCGGGGCCGATACCAAAGACATGCTGCCGGATCTTATCCGAGTCACATTTCGGCGATGACCGGTGGAGGGGTCGAGTGGGCGGCTTGGAGGCCGCTCTTCACTGCCCGGTCCAGCAGATCCAGAACCAGCGCCCATGCGATACCGCGGAGCACGATTCCCAAAGATGACGCGCCACCGCGGGAGAAGCGCATCTGGGATCTTCAACCACGAGGTTCTCGTCTTCCTGGCCAGACCAGTTTGTGCATTAATGCGTATGGGTCGATGCTCTACCTCCTGTGCGAGAAAGCTGCCAAGAGCTCTTTTCAAGCTACCGCTGGAGCGTCAGGGGAATGTCAGGGGCATCAGTGGCGGTAACCCCGTGGCATACTTGAGCGCCCTGCCGCCAACTGCGGTGTCTTGGTTGCCGGAGGTGTTGTTGATACTTCTCCTGGAGGAAACCTATGCAGACCCCAATGTTTCGCGCAATTGTCTTCGTAGCCCTTCTGGTCGCCAGTCCGGCTGCCTTCGCCGTGCCCGACAAGGCGGAACTCCGTGATCAGGTCGAGGCCGCCGAGCGAGCGTTCGCCAAAACGATGGCGGATCGAGACCATGAGGCGTTCACCACGTTCCTGTCGGAGGAGACCATCTTCGTCTCCAGCCCGAAGGCGCTCCGAGGCAAGCAGCAGGTGGCCGATCATTGGAGGGCCTTCTTCATTGGACCGGAAGCTCCGTTCTCCTGGGAGCCGGAGATGGTCGAGGTGCTCGATTCAGGCACGTTGGCGCTCACCACAGGCCCCGTGTATAACCCCGGCGGCATGTTGATTTCGAACTTCACTTCCATCTGGAGACAGGAAGCGCCCGGGGTCTGGAAGATCGTCCTCGACAAGGGAAACCAGATCTGCCCCCCGCGACCCTGCCCCACGGACCGTCTACCGGAGACGGACCCCTAGCGTTCCAAGGATCTGCCAAAACACTAGCATCAGAGCAAGTCAGGCTCGCTCGCCCTGAGCCTACCGGCCTCTCCTTCCAGCCTGAGTGCGCTGGGGTCGCTCCGAACAAAACGGCTACGCCCTCTCAGGGTCTCGAACGGCCGGGGCGGGGCCGGCGCGCCCCACCCGTTTGGGTAGGGTCTCTGTGGTAATCTGTTTTTGACCGCCACAAAAAGCAAACCTGGCTAAAGCCAGGGACGCAACGCCACGGGTCCTCGCCTCCGTCCTGACTGCCCTCTGGGGTCGAGTCGGGGGGCAAGACAGCCGGGCTACCGAGAGCGCGCCGCAGAGCCGGGAACGACCTCGGCTCACTTTCAAGGGGGACAGAGGAATGAGGAAAACTGGAAGAAGTCTCTGGAGAGTAGGCACTCTTGCAGGGGTGCTGCTCCTACTTGCCGGATCGGCGGTTGAAGCCCGAAGAGCCGATCCCGACATCATCGTCATACTGCGTGGAACCGGAACCCCAGTGCCCACACCAAGTTACGTAAGCCCCAACAATGGTGGTTGCTTCAAAACCGACCTCTATGACGCTAGGGCCAACCGGGTGATCGGCACAGGAATCGACTGTCTCAATATTGTCGATTCCTCTCCAGCAGCTGAATTCTCAGTCGATCGAACGACGATCTTCAACTTCCCTCAAGGGAGGTTGGTGGCCAGGGGTTTGACGACCGTCGTGCCGATCTTTGGTGACTCGTCGCCTGTCTACACCCATGTCGTGGGGGATGTCGATGACCAGACCTCTAACATCGAATCGGGAGGAACCCGGAGGTTTCGCCGTGCCACAGGAAACGTCCGTCTCTCCGGCATCGTAGGTATGGGTGACTATCCGAACACCGTAGAGTTCAACTGCATTTTCGTCATCGACCTAGACGACTCGGACGACTCGGACAACTAGGACGATTCGGACCGACGCGAGTCGTTCCACACAGCTCGGGCCGCTCTTTCCCTTCCCTGGGTGAAGAGCGGCCCCGGCTCGCTGCAGGCTGCCCGAGCCGAGCGATAGGTGCAGATCTTCGGATCTGTTTGATTCTGAATGGTGCCCAGGGGCGGAATCGAACCACCGACACCCTGATTTTCAGTCATCCTCAGAAGACACTAACCCCTTCTTATCCAATAACTTAAATTCTGCTAGGTACCAAATAGGTACCAGCGCACCTGACTTGCGTCGAGCTCCAGAGATGTTCCGGAGCCGGCGCGCCAACGCTGAGACCTTGCCTTTGGGCTCGATCTCAGCAAACGGCGTCCAGAGCAGAGCTGCGGTTCATGTGCTTGAAAGCGGTCGGCTCAGTAACAGCATGGAGGCCACTCGCGAGTCGTGATCGGGGATCTTCGACCTTCGGATTTCGGCGCCGCAGGCGCCAGTGTAACCGGGGCTGGCGCTTCGACGTGCTCCCGGTCCAGCCGCGTCCGCGAGTCCCTCGCGATCGAAGCTGAGGAGGCCCAACGGGCAGGTGCCCTCGGCTTTATGGCTCGCGTCCTCGTGCAAACGACGCTCCCCCACTCGCGGCCGACCACCGACACCTTTCTCCGTCAGAACGGTCGCCTCATTCTCTCGGTAACCGCTCACCCTCTTCTTGGACTCCCCTACGGCCGCTATCCACGGCTACTCTCGCCGCCCTGGCGGAGGCCTTCTACTCCACTTCGGCATTTGGGGCGCGATCGACAGGGCCGAGAAGTCCGACGACCAGGTCCGAGAATTCGTCGAGTCTCTGCAAGTGACCACGGAATACGTGACCTGCTTGACACGCTTCGGGCGTGTCTTCTTCGGCTTCGGCCAGATCGCACTGGCTGTCGGGCTGTGGCCTCGGAGGTGGCTTGCCGCCGCGGATCGCCATCACCAGCGCGGTCGTGGGGCTCGCGGCGATCGCCATGACCATGGCCCTACCCGACGACCTCGAGTACTACGCACCGGTGTTTCACCTCAACAGCCTGTGGCTACTTGCGATCGGCTGGGTCGTCCTGCGGAGCGGTGACCTGGCCGGGCAGATCCCGGTTTAAGTTGGTCTTCCCGTTGCCTCATTTCCTCTTGCGAAACGTGAAGATCGTGTCTTCCTTCGGAGGTATCGGAAGCGGAAAGAGCTCCGTCCAGTTGACGAGCCGAAAGACGAAGATCGACCCCTCGACGAGCTGGGTGCTGGCGCGGGAGACCAGAACCAACCCGCTCTCGACACTCACGCCGACCTTCTCTTGCCCCTCGTCCGTGTAGTAAACGGTGGTTCTCGCTCTACCGCCGCCGCCGACGCCATAGAGACCGCGCGGGAAGCTCGGCCTGGGCTCACCCGAAGGAGCGAGCGGGATGATCAACTCGATCCGGCCCGGCTTTGTCTTTCCCTCAGTGCCAAACTGCCCCTTGGCTTCCATCTGGAAGACCCACATGCCGTCGTCTTCGCGCTTACCAATCGTCCCCCCGACGTTCGAGGTGTATGCGTTGACCTGCTGCCCGTTCTTGAGTGAAAAGAAGCCGTTCCCAGGCGCGCGAACCTTGAGATCGCCGACGCAGTGGTCGTACTCGAGGTCGCCGATGAGTCCCACCGAGTGAAGGAACCCGACCTTGGCGTAGATGAGGGCCAGCTCCTTCGGGACGCCAGGACCTTGAGCGGCCCTCATCCGCTCGCAGATGAGGTCTTCCGCCGGCGTGGGAATCGTTGCTCCGTAATTGGACCACGCCCGTACCGCCATGATTCCCGACGACATCTCGGCGATGTCCTCGGCCGCATCGTCGCCCCCGTAAGGCGATGCTACTCCCATCTTGATGATCTGATCCGGGGTCATTTTCGGATCTCCGCTACCGTGGTAATCGTTGTTCTCACCGAGGTCGACGGCACGCTGGTGCAGGTCCTGCCATTCGGGCAGCAACCCTCTGTCGAGGACATTCTTCTCGACGAGATCTTCGGCGTACGCAAGTGCCTCAGGAGACCAATCCTGTCTCATAAGCGCTCTTTCCCCGAGTTTCCACTCGGCTCGCGGAGCAACGAATTTCAGTAGATGGTGTGCGGCGTGTGACGCCTCGTGGGTGATCGAACTGACGGCGCCCGCGCGGTACGCTGGTCCCTCTCTTCTCAAGCTAAGGTTCTTCTCACTCGCCTTGGAGCTGGTTGCCACGATGTTGAGCAGGTCTGGCTTGGCCGATCCCACCCAGGCCATCGTCTGTCCCTCCGAACCATCTAGGTCCTGAAACGCGATCCGAGTCACCGCATGACAATGGAGCGGCGCGAAATAGCCCATGGCGTCGGCGACGATCTTCTGCTGGTTCGGCCCCGGGTCGACCAGATCGAAGATCTTCAATAGATCGAGCTCCACACGGTCCATACCGCCTTTCAAGAGTCGGATACTGCTGCAAGAGGCTTCGCTGTAGGAAGGTGCGGCAAGAGCCGTCACTACGATCAAGCTGAAGAGCACTCGAGAATTCATGTTTCCTCCACTGGTTCGCTTTCCCGGTCACTGAGCCGGCATCACCGTCACCGTCTTCTCCGCCTCGACCCGGACGTCGTCGACGACCCGCGCCGGGCTGGTCAGGACCTTCACTCGATAGAGCCCCATCGGAACTTCGACCGGATCGCCGCCGGCGGTACCCTCGGCGACGATCTCGCCGGCCGAATCCAGAACCTGGAACTTCGGCTTCATCGCAGCGTCCAGAGCTTCGCGTAGCTCGTTCTCGTCCGCGGTGTCGAAGTAAAGACCACCGCCCACGCGGGCCCAGGACTCGAACTCGGCTTTTAGTGCCGCGTCGTCGATAGCGAATCCGACGACACTGAGACGAGCTTCGATGCCGGCCTGCTTTAGCTCTCTGATGGCTCCTGCCGGATCCCCGCCGCAGGTCTCTTCCCCATCGGTGATCAAGATGACGAGCTTCGGGCCGTCGGCGCCGGCGAGGTCTTGGGCGACCAACGCTAGCGATGCACCGATCGGTGTCTTGGCGAGGTTCTTGGCCTCGGTGCGCCGGACGATGCCGACGATTCGATCGCGCTCGAGCGGCGCCAAGGGTGCCACCAATTCGGTATCGCAGGCTTCCGGTTTCCGGTGCCCGAAGACGCGGAGTGCGAGAGGTGTTCCCTCGGGAATCGTCTCGTTGACGAGGGAGGTCAAGACGTCTCGGGCAATCGCGATGCGGGTCTTGCCGGCGATCCGCTTTAGCATGCTGCCCGAGGCGTCCAGGACCAGCTCGACCGCGTGGTCGGCCCGCGCTTGAGGCGCCTCGACGGCCACGAACCCAGGTCCGGGGGGCTCTTCGAAGCGGGTGCGGGCAGTGATCTGATAGCGGGCCGGCCGCCGAAGGTGACAGGCGGCGCGCTGGAAACCGGCGTCGAGTTCGCCCTGCGTTCGGAAGTATTCGTAGCGCCCGCCATTGGCAACCGCCCAGTCCTGCATGCGGTCCTGGTTATAGGGGGCGTCGCTGCCGGCCGTGTGAAGATGCAGCGTGAAGACGTGGGGCTTTGACCGCTCCAGGCTCGACCACAGCTCGGCATTGACTACGCTGGTCGGAGACACGGCATCGGTCAGAAAGACGACGGCCCGCGTCCCCTGGCGCTCCGCGAGCTCGTCCGACACGAGAGCCAGTGCCGGTTCGGCCGAGCTCGAGCTGTCGCGCCGATCGTAGTTTTGAGCCGCGTACTGGAGCTCGTCCGATCGGTCGCTCCAGTCGTCGAGGAGCAGAGTTCCGCCGAAGGGGTGGAGATTGGCGAACTCGAGCCGCGGCTTCACTTGACTCGAAAACCGCGCCATCGCCTGGTAGATGGTGTTGCGGTAGGGGCCGACGCTGCCACTGTTGTCCCAGGCAAAGGCAATCGACCGGGGTGGCTCGAAGACGCGGGCGTAGATCGTCCGGTCGGGACCGAGGATCGCCGACATCCGCGCCGAATCGGCGAGCACTGTCTCTTCGTCCCAACTCAGCGAATTGCCGCCTTCGTCGGTGAACTCGACTACGGCCTTGAGGCGCGGGTCACCCGCGATCTCGAGGTCGAGGGTGTTGGCATCTCGAGAAATCTCGATGCGATACCAATCCTCATCCTCACCGAGGGTCACGACACCGCCGACGGTTTGATCGATCGGCAGCCGGTCGGCCGATTCGCGCGTGTCGTTGTCGTCGTCGCCGACGACGACTGGAGAGGGCCTCTCGAGCGTCGTCTCGTAGAAAGCGCTGGCCGAGTAGTGGCCCCATTCGGTGAGAATCGACCGGTAGTCGGCGCTGCTCGGGCGCTCCCAGATGCGAATGCTCTCGGGCAGATCCCAGGTCTCGGCCTTCTGCGCGTCGGGGCTCGAAAACTTGACGAACCGCGCCCAGACCGGCTGGTCGAGTTCCCAGGCTCGTGGCGTCGCCCGATCGTCCGTGAGGTCCCAGCTGCCGATCGCCTGCCAGGGTCCCAGTGGACTCTCGGTGCTCACCGCGACCAGCACGCGGTCGAAGGCCCGATACAGAGGCGTCTTCTTCTCGACCCATTCGAGCCGCTCGATTTGAGCTGCCCGGTTGTGATGGAAACCGACGACCCACTCGGTCGGAAGGTCCGGATCCACCCGAACTTTGTTGGCGTCGGGTTCTTCGGTCAGCATCCCGCTGACATAGTTGTAGTGGACGAGCCAGTTCCAACGCACGATGTGGCCGCCGAGCTCCGGGTCGGAGAGATTCAAGGCGGCTCCGTCCGCTGGGTCCCACTCGGGTGCGGCGACGATCTTGAGCTCGCCGAGAGTGGCCCGGGTGGCCTTGCCGTGGGTCGAACGCACGCGCAGCTGAGCGAAGCGGGCCGGTACTGGAGAGGTGAGCGGGAAGGCTTGCTCGATGGGCAAGCGAGCCAACGTCCCCGACACCGCCTCGGTGAAGAGCACACCGTCTTCGGACAGGAGAAGGTCGAAGTCTCGGATCCACTCGAAACCTTGACGCTTGCTCAGAGGGTTCAAAAGAACACCGGCGACCGGCACCGGCTCCGAGCCGGCAAGCTCGACAATCAACGTTCCGATTCCATCCTTGATCGGAAAGAACGGACCCCCGTCGATGTAGGTAAAGCCGTCGTTGATGGCGGCGACCTGACGTCGAGCGCGCTCATCTTCGACCAGAACGCGTCCGCCGAAGGTCTGGACCGCCGCGTTGAAGCCGCCGGCGAGAGCGGGCGGCAGGAGGCCCTTGTCGGAAGAGCCGACAGGTGGCGCACCGCACTCCGCAAAGACGCGCACAGAGTGGCGGCCGAGAGATTCGTCGCCGATCTCCGCCTCGAGGCTCAATCTGGCAGGCTGCGTCGACCAGGCGTCGGGCGCGACTTCGAGCGTGCCCTCGACGACCCGGGTCTCGCCCGGTGCAAGACTGAGGCTCGTGGCATCCAGGTCAGGGACCCAGGCGTAGTGATCGGAGGTAACTGCCAACTCAACGTCGATCCGCCGTTCGCCGCGATTGGCCAGAGCCGCCTGCAATTGAGTCTTCTGAAAGCGGTCGATGAACGCGGCAAACCGGCGATTCGCGGCGGAGAGCCGGATGTCGACCGAGGAGACTTCGGCGGCTTTCAGACCCTCGAGCGGCGGATCGAAATCGAGCTCTAGGTGGTAGGCGCCACTCCCTCGTAGCTGCAGGATCGGGACGGAGCTCGCCGGGAGGTCGACCTCGAGACGGCCGGTTTCCGCGCTCAGCTTAGGCCTCACGTTCTGCTTTTCGCCCGCCTGCGGATAGAGCCGGATGTCTTTCGGGACTCTTCTCGAGGGTGGGTCGGGCTTGGCGTCATCGGCGGTAGGAGCGATTGGGGCAGTCGGTGAGTCTTCAACCGGGCCCGAGATGACGAGCTTCGTGTCAACGGCTACTCGGGGCAGGTGGTAATAGTCATCGCTTCCGGCCAATGTCCCGACCAGGACTCGGTCGTTGGGCAACCGACCGGCGCCATGGACATCGTCATTGGGTTCGAGGTCCACGATTCGACGCGCCGTCTCGGTCTGGTCGAGCACTTCATAACGAACCGAGTAGGGTGACCGGCTCGATACGCCCGACCCCCGGAGAGCAAGGAGATAATCACCGGGCAAGAGCAAGCGGGTATCTTCGAAGTCCTGGCCCGGCTCAGTGGCATACCACCTGACCAACCGAGTCGAGCCGGTGCCGTAGGCGTCGGAAAGATCGAGGGATATCTTGAGGTCGGGCGGCGTCTGAACGTGGATCCGAACCGTCGTCTCGGCGAAGGTCGAGAAGCGGTAGAAGTCGATGTCGCCGGTGGGATAGAGGATGCCCGAGGCAGAAGTTTCCGCTCGAAGCGGCGCCGCGCGGGTTGCATCGTTGTTTGGCTCACGATCATCGCTTTCGGCGGCGCTGCCGATCTCGAAAAGGCGAATCGTGTAGTCGCCGCCTTCGCCGCCATAGACGTACAGGTAATGCGCGCCGGGCTGGAGCACCAAGTTCGCCGTGACCTGGACTCCCTCTTCCCCCTTGACCGTGCCGAGGCGGTGCTTGTTGCCGCCCGAGTCACTGTACTCGGCGCGACTAACGCTTGGGCCACGAACTTCGATCAACCAGCGCTGCGCCGTACCCTCGACCTCGAACTGAAAGTAGTCGTAGTTCTTCTCGGTAGTTCCTCGGGCCAGCCGGGCGGTTCCCATCGGGGTGGCGTCTTTCTTACTATCGTTCGGCTCGACCTCTACGATGGCGCCCGAGAGATCCTCGATCGGCGGTGGGATCTCGAGCGGCGGTTCATCAGTGCCGATCGATTGGAAGAGCTCGAGAGCCCGCTCGGCGTCGAGATCCGGCGACTGTAGCGCGGGAAGAGCGGAGATGGTGGGCGGTTGGCTGGATCCAGCTGCCCGGGGGGCTTCGGAGCCGGAGCGCTCGGAAGCCTGCTGCTCTTTGCCGCAGGTGCAGCCGGCGAGTGCCAGGTAAGCCCCACAGAGGGCGAACGTCGTGAGGTGCGGGAACTTCATCGTCTTCGAGAGCGCATGGTACATGCACAGAAGCCTGAGTCATCCGCGGGAGAGCAGATCACGCTCCCGGACCAAGAGCCCAAGCCCCTGCACCGCGACGCTCGGCCTGACGGTCATGACGCCGGGGATTCAGAGCTCCCGCTAGAGGCCCGCGCCCCGGAGGCCGTCCGGCCGGTAACGGCGATCGGGGTTGCCGACCCGTAGCCGGCGTGGCGGAGTGTTAGCCTCGGACCCAACGGGATCGACCAGGGAGGGGCCATTCCTACGCCCGTCTAAATCTTCTAGGATCGGAGGCGACGGATGTTCGGATTCTGGTGTCGGACCGGTCTCGATCGTGGTGCCGGCCTACAACGAAGCCGAGAACCTTCCGATTCTCGTTTCCGAGATACGCAAGGCGCTCTCACCGGCATCTTTGACCTACGAGATTCTGCTCGTCGACGACGCCTCGACGGACGCCTCACCAGGCGTCATGGACCGGCTCGCCGCCGCCAACGACTACGTCCGGGTCATCCGACACGAGCGGAATCTGGGACAATCCGCTGCGCTTGCCACGGCTTTTGAGCGAATCCGCGCGCCGGTCGTGATCACACTCGACGCCAACCTTCAAAACGACCCCGACGATATTCCGCGCCTCCTCGACCAACTGGAGGACTGCGACGTCGTATGCGGTATTCGAGCGAAGCGACAGGACAAGCGGAGTAGGAATTCGGTTTTCTGGGGTGGAGGCCGCTGGCGGCGAAGCGGGCTGCGTTGGGCGCGTGGTAGCTCTCTAGTGAGGTATTAGGGGTCCACGCGGTCGCCTGCGCAGGGAACCGGCGGTGTTCAATCAGGCTTGGGTCGAACGATCAACGGCCGCCATCATGGGACTCATCGCTTCTGGAGAGATCGAAGTCATTCCCACTCCCGCGAAAGCCGGTGAACACGCTGTAGTACTGGTTACCCTGGCCACGCGAGACTACGGCATCAAGTTTCGGGTCAAGGACGCGATACACCTGTTTACTGCCACCTCGTGGGCCGACAATCAAGGTTCAACGGTGAGGCTAGCCAACGCCGACGGAGACTTCCGGCGCTTCTTGAGCCGATACAGCTGGCCGCTGATGCGGTACTTCAAGGTCTGATCGTCCATCAACTCCATGACGATGAACGGGCGGCCTTCGTCTTCCCCCAGCTCGTGGATCGTGCAGATGTGGGGATGGTTCAAGGCCGAGGCCGCCCGCGCCTCGCGCCGGAATCGCGCCAGGGCCTCCGGGTCTTCGGCCAGCGCGTCCGGCAGGAACTTCAGCGCCACGTGCCGACCCAGGATCAGATCCTCGGCCCGGCAGACGACGCCCATGCCACCACCCCCGAGCTTCTCGAGGATCTTGTAGTGGGAGACAGTGGTACCGATCATCGGAAGGCACGCTTTCGCAGGTGACGCTGCATCTTACCGACTAGGATCGTTGAAGCTGCTGACCAGCTGCAGACGGCCCTCGGGAGCGGAGGGCCTCAGCGGTGCGTGGCTCGGGTCGCTGACTCGCGTGGCCGCAGGGCGTTCGGCCCCGCTCCTCTTCCGATGCTGGTCGCTTTCGAGCGAGCGATCTACGACATGCTGCGACGGACCACAACACAGAGTGTTTGCTCATTGTTTGCTCACCCTCTTTCGAGGATGAACAAGGTCTGCTCGGTGCGAGCTGCAAACTGTTGAGAGTAAGAGACTCAACTGGTGCCCAGGGGCGGAATCGAACCACCGACACCCTGATTTTCAGTCAGGTGCTCTACCGACTGAGCTACCTGGGCACGGGGCCCGGAAAAAGCCCCAGCGCTTTATAGCCTCAGGGCGGCGGTGAGTCAAGCCGAGGCGCGGTGCGGTTCGCCGGGCTCGGGTCTTGCAGCTACCCGATTCGACTAGAATCCGGAGCAAGAGCCACTGCCCATGAGTCCCACCCGCATGATTCCGTCGGCTCTCACGATCCTGCTGGGCTTCGTGACCCTGGCACCCGCAAGCGCCTGGACTCCGGAGATGCATGCCGAGATCGCGCGGCAGGCGGCGACGATTGCGCCACCGGACCTGTTTCGGCAGATCAAGCGCCACGAAAAGGCCTTCGCGGCAGGTCTGTCGGCCTCGATCGGCGGCCGCGGTCACTCCGACAGCGGCGCGGCTCTGCTGTCGCGACTGGAGAGCGGTTCCGAGGCGATCATCGGCGCCATCGAAGCCCACCGGCCCTTCCGAGAGATCGTCCACGAGCTCGGCCGGCTGACGGTCTACGCCGCCGAGGCCAACAATCCGCTCAAGCACTCCTCCGACGATCCACAGGAGGAGCGGTATCGGATGGACTACGAGACCTATGCGGCGAGCGCGTTCCCGCGCTTCGCGGTGATCTTCTACGGCCAGGGCCGCGACGTCAGAACCGAGACGGCACTCGACCACCTGCTCTCGGAGACCGGCCGTCGGGGCTCGGAGCTCTACCCTCTGATCGGCCTTGAGTATCGAAGAATCGGCGCGATCGACGGCATCGGCCAGTTCGACGACAAGTCGACGGCCTTCGGCGTCGGATCGATCGCCTTCAGTCATGCGGTGAGCGATCTCGCGGCAATCTACCGCTACGTCTGGCTGAGCGCCGGCGGCGCGGATCGACGCGAGCTGCCGATCACCCTGCCGACCGCCCTGTCGGAGACGGCCGAAGCGCCGCCCCCCCGGACCGGAGCGCGGGGACGATGACGATGCTCAAAGCGCGCCGAGCGCTGATCTCGGTCTACGACAAGCGCGACGTCGTCGAGTTCGCCAAGGGCTTGAGCCACCTCGGTATCGAGATCCTCTCGACCGGCGGCACCCACCAGAGCCTGAGCGGCGCCGGCCTGGAGCTGATCCGGGTGTCGGACGTAACCGGCTTTCCGGAGATTCTCGACGGCCGCGTCAAGACGCTGCACCCCCAGATCCACGGCGGCATCCTGGCCGACCGTGAACGGGCGTCCCACCTGACTCAGCTCGGCGAGCACGGCATCACGGCGATCGATCTGGTCGTGGTCAATCTCTATCCGTTTCAAAAGGTGGCCGCGTCCGGAGCGCCGTTCGAGGAGATCATCGAGATGGTCGACATCGGCGGGCCGGCGATGATCCGGGGCGCGGCCAAGAACCATCGCGGCGTGATCGCCGTGGTCGACCCCGACGACTACCCTCAGGTTCTGGCGGCGCTCGAGGAGGGAGGCGGCACCGTCCCCGACTCTCTGCGCAGGAACCTGGCGATCAAGGCTTTCCGCCACACTCAGTCCTACGATGCAGCCATCGCCCATTGGCTCGAGGGACTGGGCTCGGAGGGCTCGGCGAAGCTGCCCCATCACCTGCTGCTCGACCTCAAGCGGGAGAGCCGTCTGCGCTACGGGGAAAACCCGCATCAGAAGGCCGCGCTCTATCGCGTCCACGGCGAGTCCGGGGTCTTCGGCGGTTTCGAGAAGCTCCAGGGAAAGGAGCTCTCGTTCAACAACCTCCTCGACGCCGACGCCGCCCGCCGAATGGTCAGCGCTCTCGACGAGCCCGCCGCCGTGGTGGTCAAGCACAACAACCCCTCGGGAGCCGCCCGCGGCGAAGATTGCGCCCAAGCCTACGAACGCGCTCTGGCCTGTGATCCCATGTCTGCTTTCGGCTCGGTGGTCGCGGTCAACCGCGCCGCGGACCTGAAGCTCGCCGAGGCCCTCGCGCCCCAGTTCGTCGAGGTCGTGCTGGCGCCGGCCTTCACCGACGAAGCCCTGACCCGGCTCTCACCCAAGTCGAATCTTCGACTGATCCGGTGTCCGCTGATCGAACCCTCGGATCGCCGCGAGTATCGAGGTATCGACGGCGGTTTCCTGATTCAGGACGCCGACCTCTGGTCCGATTACCCCGGCACCTGGAGCTGTCCCACACGGCGCCAACCGACCCCCGAAGAGCTCGACGGGCTCGACTTCGCCTGGCGCATTGTTCGCCACGTGCGCTCGAACGCCATCGTGGTGACCAATCGGGTCCAGACCGTCGGCATCGGAGCCGGCCAGATGAGCCGGGTCGACTCCTGCCGGCTCGCAATCGGCAAGGCGGAGTTGCCCCTCGGAGGTTGCGTAGCCGCCTCCGACGCGTTCTTTCCCTTCAGGGACGGTCTCGACTTCCTGGCCGAGGCCGGCATCAAGGCCATCGTTCAGCCCGGAGGAAGCAAGCGCGACGAGGAGGTCATTGCGGCGGCCGACGAGCACGGCGTCGCGATGCTCATGACCCAGACGAGGCATTTCCGGCATTGAGGGTGTTCCTGCTGTTGCTGTCTTGGGGGCTCGCCGCCGCGGCCGGCCTCGCCACCGGCGCCGGTGCACTCAGCGCTGATTCCTCAACCGGCACCGATCCTTGGCAGGTCCTCGCGGGAGTCCGCGACCAGCTGCGCGATGCCTCGCCGCTCGAGACCCGTTTCATCCAGACCTTCGTGCCCGGCGGGTTCTCCACCGGCGACACCGAGTCGGGGGCTCTCTATGTCGACCTGCCGCGGTGCCTGCGCTTCGAGTACCTCGAGCCCTTCCCCAAGGATTTCCTTCTCTGCGGTGACTGGGTCTACACCTGGAATCCCGGCGAGTCGAGCGGCCGCCGCTTTCTGGTCAACGACAGTGAAGCCGAAGGCCTCGATCTTCTCCGGCTCGAGGTCGACGCGCTACGCGCCCGATACCGAGCCGAGCTCGGCGCCCCCGAAAACGACCGAACCATCATCCGGCTGATCCCGAAGAACGAAACCTCGGACCTTCGCGAGGCCACGATCGAGGTCGGCCACGGCGAGGCGGGCGACCCGTCTGCCGATCATTCCGGGGCCGCCCGCCTCCTCGCCCTCGCCTATGACGACGCCAGCGGCAACCAGACTCGATTCGAGATGACCAACTACGAGGAACTCGAGGACAAGACGGATTTCGCGCCTCCGGCGATCGATTGGCTGGAAGACTGATCCGAGACCCGACCGGAGCCTTCCGTATAATGAGGTCGCAGTTCGCGCTCCGGCGGATCTGATTCCACATGACACGCAGTTCCCTTCTCCCTCTCGGAGCGACCGTACTCCTGGCCCTGGCGGCCGGCAGCTTCTATTCGGCCGCGGCGGCGAGAGGTCGCGGCTACGACCGGGGCGAGCTGGTTACCATTACCGGCACCGTCACCGACTTCGACAACCAGCCTATAGCCGATCTCGAGGTGGTTCTCGAAGCAGCCCGTCACTCGTACGACTACCTGCGTTTTCGCCGACGCAAGCCGGTCGTTCGTGAGACCTCGACGAAAACCTCGGCCGACGGAGCCTTCGAGATCCAGTGGCCCTGGGACAAGGGCTTCAATCGCTTCACCCTGGCGTTCGGGGTCACCGTGGCCGAGCCCGGCGGCGAGGGTTTTCATGCCCTCCACAGGGAAGATCTCAGTTCCAGAATCGGGCACGGCAGCCCGGTCGTTGCCACGGTCCAGATCGAGGACACTTGGTTTCTCGAATCGTTCCTGGAGTTTCGCGCCGGCGTCGAGACCGAGGCCCAGGAGCAGGTCTACCGCGAGGCCGGAAAACCGGATAAGGTCCGCCAAAGAGTCTCGGCGAGCGGCACCTTTGTCGATTGGTGGTATTTCGAGATGGGCAAGGTCTACCGGTTTCGGGACGGAGAATTAGAAGAAGTAGAGGACTTCGAGCCCGTAAAACCATTCGATTCCTGAGACCAGGTCGCTCCCGTTGCCCCGTAACCCGTCACTCGCAGTAGCTCCCGAGGTGGTCACCGCCGCCCGGGGGGCTCACTTCCTCGCTCTGGTCGCGGAGGGGCTCGCGGCCGCTGAAGCGCTGATGAGGGAGCAGACCACTTGCGAGATCTCCTTCATCGAAGAGGCCAGCGAGCACATCTTCAACGGCGGCGGCAAGCGCGTGCGCCCGGCGCTCCTGCTGCTGTCCTCGCGCATGCTCGGCAGCGAAAGCGCCGAAGACATCACCTATGCGGCGGTCGTCGAGTTGATTCACACGGCGACGCTCGTGCACGACGACATCATCGACGACTCCAAGCTCCGCCGGGGTCGAACCACGGTTCACAACATCTGGGACAACAGCCAGGCGGTGCTGCTCGGCGACTGGCTCTACACCACCTCGATGAAGATGGCCCTGAGCCACGATCGGCTCGACGTGGTCCGCAAGCTCTGCGACGCCACGCTACGCATGACCGAGGGCGAGCTTCTAGTGCTTCAACGCCTTGGGGCCAGCGACATTTCCCGCAACGAGTACTTCGACATCATCGACCGCAAGACGGCGTATCTGTTTGCGTCCGCGTGCTCGATTCCGGCCATCGCCGCCGGCGACGAAGCCGACCTGAACGCCCTGGAGCAGTACGGACGCTCCCTCGGACTGTGCTTCCAGCTCGTCGACGATCTTCTGGACTTCACCGAGACCGAAGCCGCGCTCGGCAAACCGGTGCTGTCCGACCTCAAAGGCGGCAAGCTCACGCTGCCTTTGGTCCTACTCATGCCTCGGCTGAGCGCCAGGCACCGGCGATGGATCGAAAAAGTGCTCGAAGACCGGGAGTTTCTGCGCGTCGAGCCCGAACAGATCCTCGAGCTGGTGTCCAGTGCCGGCGTTGTCGAAGAGGTTCGGGAGATGGCGAAGTCCTACGCCCTAGCCGCCCAGAGTGCTCTCGAAGGCTTCCCGGCCAGTGAGGCCCGTGACGCGCTTGAGTTCGCGCCAGAATTCGTGCTCAACCGTCGCAGCTGACGGCGGCGGCTGGAACCCGAAGGCCCGGCGCCGCCTGATCTCGCCGGCGCCCCGTTCGGCGACCCACTCGGGCGCGGTCTCAAAGACCCTCAGGCCAGCGATCTCGGCGAGGGCGACGACCGTGACAAAGCGAAACTCGCGCGGCTGCGGATCGGTCCAGGAGCCGCGCCCGACCGGCGACAGAAAGCGCGTCGCGGGATCGGCGGTGTCCGGTCCGGTGGGACGATCCAGACTCGTGTAGACGAGACCCTGGGCACCGCCGTGCGCGGCGAAGACCACGTTCATGTAGCCGTGAACCACTCGCCCCAGGTCAAAGATGACCCAACGCCCAAGAGGCAGGCGGCTTTCCGGAGGCGGGAAGCGCCTGACCCATTCGCTCTGACCCAGGGCGCGAAACCGAAAGATGTCGGTGGTCTGGCTCGAGAGCAGTTGATCTCCGAGCGCGGGCAGACGAACGACCTCGGGCAGCACCGGCCAACTACCGACCGGGGGAACCCCCCAGACCTTGACGGTGCCGATGTCCTCGGGCACGAATCCGCTGCCGAGCAGCGCGCTCTCATAGCGCCGGCACATGCGCCAGCCGCCGTCGGTCACCACCGACCCCGCCTCCCCCAGATCCAGTCTCGCCAGGAGCCCACCCACTCCGCGCCGGCTGCGCAGCTGGACTACGAGCCGGTTCGCTCCGGGACGAAGAAACTCCGCGACGTCGTACGAGTCCACCGGCGCGCCGTCTCGAAATCCGCCGGAGCCGGCCGCCTGCCGGTTGACGAACGCCCAGTAGCCTTCGTCCGCCTGGATCGTTAGCTCGGCACGATCCGGCACGCCGCTCTCGAGCACGAAGTCCCGGTAGACGAAGAAGTTGACCCAACCGTCCTCGGCGTCCAGGTCCGAAGCCCAGATCCACTGCGCCTCTCGGGTCGGTAGCTCTCGCGCCAGGGCGGCTGAGCGAATCCGGCTCTCGTAGACGCCCAGCCCACCGAGCAGGACAACCAGGCTCACGACCACGACGGTCCAACTGATATTGGGTTTCAAAGGATTCACCTCGTCCAATCGCGCGCTCAGGCTAGCACTCGTCCGGGCGGCGCCCAAGATCTGGTTGCTTCTCGTTGACTGGACGTGATCGGGGTCGATAGATTAGGTCGTGCACCACGTCATTGCCGCGATTCCGGCGCGTTACGCCTCGACTCGCCTGCCCGGAAAGCCACTTCTCGAAATCGCGGGCAAAACCCTGATTGAGCGGGTCTACCGTCAAGTCGAGGGCGCTCGCGGCATCACGGAGGCGATCGTCCTGACCGACGACGCTCGCATCGCCGAGGCCGTGCTCGGATTCGGCGGGCGGGCGATGATGACTCCCGAAGATCTCGCCAGCGGATCGGACCGCGTCGCCTGGGCCGCGCGCGATTGGAAGACGGACGTCATCGTCAACGTTCAGGGGGATGAGCCCCTGATCTCTCCCGAGGCGCTCACCCTGCTCAGCGAGCACCTGGTCGGGAATCCCGAAGACGCCGTCGCGACCCTGGCGGCTCCGGCAGAGCCGGGCGATCTCGACGACCCGGACGTGGTCAAGGTCGTCTGCGATGCGAGCGGCAAGGCTCTCTACTTCAGTCGCGCCGGCATTCCGTACCCCCACGGACGCCAGGTCGGATCGCCTCAGCGACACATCGGCGTCTATGGCTACCGGCGCAAGGCCCTCCTCGAGATCGCCGCGACGCCCCAAACGCCGCTCGAGCTGGCCGAATCGCTCGAGCAGTTGCGCATGCTCGAGAGCGGGTTCTCGATTCGCGTACTCTCCGTGCCGAAGGCCTGGCCCGGAGTCGATACAATCAACGACTTGAGACAGGTCGAAGCGTATCTGGCGGAGCATGGCGACCCGCTGGCCGATCGGCAAGAGACCGGGAGTTCTCGAGGGGTTTCATAAGAAGGAGCGCACGGCATGGCGGCCAAGTTCATTTTCATCACCGGCGGCGTCGTCTCGTCGCTCGGCAAAGGGGTCACGGCGGCATCGGTGGGCGCGATTCTCGAGGCGCGGGGATTCTCGGTCACGATCATGAAGTTCGATCCCTACGTGAATGTCGATCCGGGCACGATGTCGCCCTACCAGCACGGCGAGGTCTTCGTCACCGACGACGGCGCCGAGACCGATCTCGATCTCGGTCATTACGAGCGCTTCACCCAATCGAAGAGCAGCAAGCACCACAACTACACGACCGGGAAGATCTACGAGGCGGTCATCAACAAGGAGCGCCGGGGCGACTATCTCGGCAAAACGGTTCAGGTCGTGCCGCACGTCACCGACGAGATCAAGGACGCGATGAGGCGGCTCGAAGACCAGGCCGACGTCGTCATCATCGAGATCGGCGGAACCATCGGCGACATCGAATCGCTGCCCTTTCTCGAGGCAATCCGGCAGCTGCGGCTAGAGCTCGGCAAACACAACGCGGCCAACATCCATCTGACCCTGGTGCCCTACATCAAGGCCGCCGATGAGCTCAAGACCAAGCCGACCCAGCACTCGGTGCGGGAGCTGCGAGCCATCGGAATCGCGGCCGACGTTCTCGTCTGCCGTTGCGATCGGCCTCTGCCCAAGGACGTCAAGAAGAAGATCGCCCTGTTCTGTAACGTCGCGCCGGAGCACGTCATCGCCGCTCGAGACGTCGACACCATCTACGAGGTGCCGCTGACGTTCTGCCGCGAAGGGCTCGACGAGATTCTCCTCGAGGTCCTCAACCTCCCCGCCTATCCGCGGGACGTGTCGCCCTGGGAGGATCTGGTCGGCCGGATCAAGAGCCCGAAGCATCACGCGCGGATCGGCATCGTCGGCAAGTACGTCGAGCTTCCGGACGCCTACAAGAGCCTCAACGAGGCGCTGATGCATGGCGGCATTGCCAACAATGCGCAAGTCGAGCTGGTCTTCATCGACGCCGAGGAGATTCAAGGCGGAACCTGGCCGCGAGAGGTCTTCGAGGTCGACGGCCTGCTCGTGCCGATCGGCTTCGGGTCACGCGGGACCGAGGGCAAGATCAGCGCGATTCGCTACGCGCGCGAGCACGAAGTTCCGTTTTTCGGCATTTGCCTCGGCATGCAGTGCATGGTGATCGAGTTCGCGCGCAATGTTTGCGGCATCTCCGACGCGACCTCTTCCGAGTTCGACGCCGAGGCCGTGAACCCGCTGATCTACAAGCTGCGGGATCTTCTCGGAGTCGAGGAGATGGGCGGCACGATGAGGCTGGGTGCCTATCCGTGCGTTCTGGCCGAGGGCAGCCTGGCGCGCGAGGTCTACGGCACCGAGGAGATTAGCGAACGCCACCGCCACCGCTATGAGGTCAATCAGAAATACCTCGAAGCGCTCATCGAGAACGGTCTCGCCGTCGCGGGCATGAGTCCGGACGGCAAGTTCGTCGAGATGGTCGAGCTCCCGGGACATCCCTGGTTTGTGGGCTGCCAGTTCCACCCCGAATACAAGTCGAAGCCGACGGCGCCGCATCCGCTATTCGTGTCCTACATCCGGGCCGCGCTCGAGGAACAGGCTCGGCGCAAGGACCCGGAGAGAACTCGCGAGCGCGAATCGATCCAGCCGGCCTGGAGCACCGCCTGAGGTCGCTCGGGGGCAGGTGAGACATGCAGGCTAAGCCGCTCGACTTCGCGCCCGGTATCTCGGTGGGCGGCGCCACCCTGGCGACAGTCGCCGGACCCTGCGTGATTGAGAGCGAAGCGCAGCTCACCCGCTCGGCCCAGGCGGTCGCCGAGCTCTCGCGCGCTCTCGATCTGCCGCTGGTCTTCAAGGCCTCCTTCGACAAGGCCAACCGAAGCTCGGGGCGGAGCTTCCGCGGTCCCGGCCTGACCGAGGGGCTGCGCCTGCTCGCCGAGGTCCGCGAGGCCACCGGACTGCCGGTGCTCACCGACGTCCACGAGCCGGATCAATGCGCGCCGGTGGCCGAGGTCTGTCACGTTCTGCAGATCCCGGCGTTCCTGTGCCGACAGACCGACTTGATCGCCGCCGCCGCGGCGACCGGGCGCGCGGTCAACATCAAGAAGGGACAGTTCATGGCGCCGGAGGACATGGTGCTCGCGGTCGAAAAGGCGCGTGACGCCGGCTGCGAGTCGGTGACCGTGACCGAGCGCGGAGCCTCTTTCGGGTACCACAACCTGATCGTCGACATGCGTTCGTTCGCGATCCTGCACGCGCACGACATCCCGGTGCTCTTCGACGTTACCCACTCCCTCCAGTTGCCCAGCGCGGCGGGCACCGAGACCGGGGGCCAGCGCGAGTTCGCCGAACCGCTGGCTCGGGCCGCAGTCGCGGCCGGCGCCGACGGCGTCTACATGGAAGTCCACCCCAACCCGGATGAAGCGCGATCGGACCGGGCCACCCAGCTCGATCCGGACCGCGCCGAACGCCTGCTCGCCCAACTCATCGCGGTGCGCAAGGCCACTCTCGAGGCGCTGTCGGCATGAGCAAATTCGCTTCACCGAGCCCGCGGGACGTCGCCCGAGAGGTTCTCGAGATCGAGGCGGCGGCGGTCCACAGTCTCCTCGACCAGCTCGACGAGAGCTTCGACCGCGCGATCGTCTTGCTCGCCGAGTGCAAGGGCCGGATCGTCTGCACCGGTATGGGCAAGAGCGGCCTGGTGATGAAGAAGATCGCGGCCACCCTGTCGTCCACCGGAACGCCCTCGCTGTTTCTGCACCCGGCCGAAGCGATTCACGGCGACCTGGGCATGATCACTGACGATGACCTGATCCTCGCGGCCTCGTACTCGGGGACGACCCAGGAGCTTCAGCGACTCGTCGAATTGGTGCGCCGGCTCGGAATCGGCTTGATAGTCATGACCGGCAATGTGAACAGCCCGCTGGCTCGCAACGCCACGGTCCATCTGCCGGTGGAGATCGATCAGGAGGCCTGCCCGCTCAATCTGGCGCCCACGGCCTCCTCGACCGCGACCCTGGCGATGGGTGACGCACTCGCGATGGCGCTGCTTCAAGCCAAGGGCTTCACCAGCGACGACTTCGCCCGACTTCACCCCGGGGGCAGCCTCGGCAAGGGCCTGGTCAAGCTGCGCGAGCTCATGCACACCGGAGCCGAGGTGCCACGCATCGACAAGAACGCGACGGTCCGAGACGCGGTCCGGGAGATGTCCGCCAAGGGGATGGGCATTACCGCGGTCACCGAACCGGACGGCACACTTCTGGGCTGCATCACCGACGGCGACCTGCGCCGCCTCCTGGAGAACGGAAGCGACCTGCTGTCCGGCAGCGCCGGTGACTGCATGAAGGCGAATCCGCGCACCATCGCCGCCGACGAGCTGGCCTCGGCGGCCCTGAAGCTGATGGAAGACAATCGGATTACGGCGCTCTTCATCTGTGAGGACGACAAGCTCGAGGGCATCGTTCACCTTCACGACCTCTGGCGGCTACAGCTGTTTTGATCCACTCGAAAACGGGACTCTCGAAAGAAGAGTTCGCGCGCCGCGCACGCGAGATCGAGTGGATTCTCCTCGACGCCGACGGCGTTTTGACGGACGGCGGCCTCTACTACGATCGCAGGGGTCACGTGCTGATGAAGTTCGACGTTCGCGACGGACTCGCGATCAAGCTGGCGCAGGGCGCGGGAATTAAGATCGGCGTTCTCACCGGTCGCAGCTCGCGGGCGCTCAAGCGGCGAGCGGCCGAGCTCGGATTCGACGCCGTCATCGTCGGCTCCCGGGACAAGGCCGAGGACTTCGAGCGATTCCTGGAACAGCAGGCAACCGAGCCCAAGCGGGTCGCTTACGCCGGCGACGATCTTCCCGATTTGCAAGTACTCGGTCGATGCGGCCTGTCCTTTGCTCCGGTGGACGGGGTCGCCGAAGTGCGCGACGTCGTCCACAACGTGCTCACCCGCCGCGGAGGGTCGGGAGCGGTCCGCGAGTTGATCGAGGCGATCCTGCAAGCTCGCGGAGACTGGGAGCAGGCGGTGGAGCCGTTCACTTTCGAAAGTAGATGAAAGCCGCAACCCGGCGCCGGCTGCGAAGCCGGATCGCGCGTCCACTCACGTTCGTCTTCAAGCTCGTTGCCGGCACCCTCTCCTGGCGCTCCGCTCAGCGCCTCGGAGCCCGGCTCGGTGGCCTGATCTGGAGAGTCGGTGAGCGGGATCGCCAACGGACTCTGGCTCACCTCGAGGTCGCCTTCCCCGAGCTTTCAGAGAGTGAGCGATTCGAGCTCGGCCGACGCGCGACGACCGCCATCGGTATCAACTTCGCCGAGTACTTCCACCTCGCCCATCGCGGCCCCGGTGCCGCGGTTCCCCATCTCGACGTTCTGGGCTGGGAGCACGTCGAGGCCGCTCGGGCTCAGGCGCAAGTCGTGATGATCGCTACCGGACACTGTGGCAATTGGGAGCTCATGGGCCCGGTCTTCCGAAGCAAGAATGAGCTGCTCACCGGGCTGGTTCGCTCCATGGAGAACGAGTGGATGGAAGCGGCGATGAACCGCTTCCGCAGGCGGCTCGGCAGCGAGGTTATCGCGCGCGGAGAACCCGGTTCCGCGAGCCGGCTGCTGTCCTTGCGCAAGCGCGGTGGCTACCTCCTGGCGCTCATCGATCAGGACATTCGCGCGCAGAGCGTGTACGTGCCGTTCTTCGGCCGTCCTGCGCACACGCCGGTGGGCCCGGCGCAGATGGCGCTGCGCTGGTCGATGCCGGTCGTGCCCGGCTTTTGCGAGCGACTCGAGGACGGCTCGCATCGAGTCGAGTTCGGGCCCCGGCTGCCCCGCTACGACCGTGCCGAGGAGCTGACCGCTGCGATCACTCGCGCGATCGAGGAACAGGTGCGCAGGCGACCGGACCAGTGGGTCTGGATGCATCGCCGGTGGCGCCGCCAGCTCCCGGACGATACCGAGTTTCTGGCGCGCGACCCGGAGGGCAGCCGCAGCGGCTGAGACCGTCGCGGTCGAGCTCCGTCTCGCAGTCGGAAGGGGACACGCAGAAATCCCTGTCCTCGAGGCGCAGGTCGACTGCTGCAATGACCCCGGCAAACCGCGGCTGAGGGCCGGCCGCGTGCGCCTCGGAGCGAGCCTTTCTTCGCTCGCGGAGAGGCGACACCGGCGGCCTCTATCGGTAGTGTGGATCTGAAAACCGTCGGTGATGATAAGACGGTCGAGACAGGGCTCGACCACTACAAGGGAGCAGCTTGCCTCGGCCGGCTAGGCCGCTTTGGACTTCATTCGGCCGACCAGCGCCGCCGCACCGACGCCGAGCAGGTAGAGGCCGATCGTCGGAAGCGCGAACAGGCACAAGTTGACCACGTCCGGCGTGGGCGTGATCAGTGCCGCGGCGACAAAGATCAGCAGCACCGCCCAGCGGAAGTGGCGCATCAAGAAACGAGGCGTCACCACACCGATCTGGGCCAGAAAGAAGATCACCAGGGGCAGCTCGAACATCAGCCCCAGCCCCAGGACCACGACCATCAGGAATCGAAAGTAGCGGTCGACGGTGATCACCGGCTCGAAGGCGGCGCCCATCTTGACCAGAAAGTCGACGGCAAACGGAAACGCCACGTAGTAGGCAAACGCGCCCCCGCCGGCGAAGAACAGGGTTCCGAAGACGACAAAGGGAATCGCATACAGCCGCTCGCGCCGGTAGAGGCCGGGCGCCACGAATCTGAAGAACTGATAGAGCACGATCGGACTGGAGAGAAAGAGGGCCGCCAGAGCGGCGATCTTCACGTAGAGGATGAACGGATCGGTGACGCCCAGAAAGGCCAGCTTCTTGTCGGGCACCGCCGCGTATATCGGCTGGGCCAAGAACTCGGCCAGGTACTCGACGAAGATCCAGCAGACGGCGAAGGTCACCACCACCGCGATCAGCGACTTGACGATGCGACCCCGAAGCTCCTCGAGGTGCTCCATGAGAGTCATCCGGGTGAGCTCGGGCTCCTTCCCGGGAGCCGACTCATTCATGACTCTTCGCGGTCCCCTGAATCGTCCTCGGCCTCGGGGCCGGCGTCGCTCTCGCCGCTGTCATCGGGCTGCGGCTGCTGCGTCGAAACGTCCGGGCGAGGTACGGCAGCCGGCGGGTCCGGCTTGGCGGCCTGTTCGAACGAGCTGGGCTCCTGGTCGAATGAGCGCTGCAGATCCCCGGTGGCACGGCGAAACTCGCCCAGCGCCCGTCCCACGGTTCGGCCGATCTCGGGCAGCCTGCGTGGCCCGAACACGAGCAGCGCCAGGACGAGTATGAAGAGAATTTCGGGGAAACCAAGAGATCCGAACATGTCGCTCCGAGAACCGTAACAGATACTCGGGCCCGGTTCCCCGAAAGTCAAGTATTGAGCGGGCCTTTGATACAGTCACCGCCATGAGATCGGGCTGGAAGAAACTCTCCGTTGCGGTTCTGGCGGTCGCCATTCTGGCCGGCGGGGCCTTCGGGAACCGCGTCTTGGCGCTCTCCGACGACGCCCGCCGTGTCCTGCGCGCCTACACCGAGGTCTTACAGGTCGCGCACGACAGCTACGGCGGCGAGGTCAGCTACAAGGAGCTCGTCGAATCCTCCATCTCGGGAATGATCCGAACCCTCGATCCGCATTCCAATTTCCTGTCCGGCGAAGCCTATTCGTCGATGCGTGAGCGCCAGCAGAAGAGCTTCTACGGATTGGGAATCCTGGTCGGCATGCGCAACGGCCAGCTGACGGTCATCACGCCGATCGAGGGCACGCCGGCTTCTCGCATGGGCCTGCGCGCGGGGGACGTGATTGCCGCCATCGAGGGAGATTCCACCGAGACCATGAGCCTGGATGACGCGGTCGGCTTGCTCAAGGGACCCAAGGGCACTCAGGTGACGATTCAGATCGTCCGCGCCGGCCTCGAGCAGCTGCTGGAGATCACCATCACCCGGGACGAGATCCCGCAAAACACCGTGCGCTACGCCTACATGATCACTCCGGAGACCGCCTATTTGCAGCTCTCCGATTTCAACCGGGGTACCGGAGGAGAAGTCGCGGAGAATCTCGAACGGCTCCGGGGCGAAGGCATGGAAAGCCTGATTCTCGACCTCCGAGGAAACGGCGGCGGTCTTCTCGACCAGGCGATCGCCGTCTCCGATCAGTTTCTGGACGAAGGCGCGCAGATCGTCGAGACCCGGGGCCGAACCCGCAACTCGCACCAGAAGTTCTTCGCCACCGGTCAACCGGCCGCGCTCGACATACCGATCGTGGTTCTGGTCGGAAACGGGACCGCTTCCGCGGCCGAGATCGTATCCGGCGCGATTCAGGACCACGACATGGGCCTGATCGTCGGCACTCCGACCTGGGGCAAGGGCCTGGTGCAGACCGTGTACTCGCTGCCCTACGAAGCGGGACTCGCTCTCACCACGGCCAAGTACTACACCCCTTCCGGACGTCTCATCCAGCGCGACTATTCGAGCTACTTCGACTACCAGACGGTCGCGAACATCGGTGGCGACGAGCCGCCCCCGTCCGAGGCAACCGAGGCTACCGAAGCCACCGATACCGAGGAGCGCCAAGTGTTCCGCACCGACCTGGGCCGGGAAGTCTACGGCGGCGGCGGTATCACTCCCGACGTAACCGTCGAGCCGCTCTTTCTGAGCCCGGAAATCCAGTACCTGCTGAGCCAGAACACCTTCTTCAACTATGCGGTCGAGTACACCGCCGCGAAGCCGATCGAGGATCGCCAGTGGGTACCCGAGCCCGAGCTACTCGACGAGTTCGCCGCCTGGCTTCTAGCCAAGGAGCTGACGAGCGAAGAAGAAACCGCCAAGATGCTCGGCGACCCCGAGACCAGCGCGACCATCACGCGCTACCTGCACGCGGAGATATTCAACTCCGCCTTCGGCATCGAGGCCCGCTTCGAAGTCCTGGCCACTGGCGATCCGCAGATCGGCCGAGCCCTGGAGCTGCTCGGCGAGGCAACCGACCTGCTGGCGCGGCGACGAGGGATCGAGAACCTCGAAGAGCCCGAGGTCGCTCCGGCGGCGCTATCGGCCAGCCGAATCGATCAGCCGCTTTCTCCGGGCCCTCGCAAGTAGGTCCGAACCAGACGCGACAGAGCGGCGAGGTCGTAGCCGCCCTCGAGAACACTCAAGAGGCGGCCGGCGCAGAGGCGATCGGCCAACTCGCGCACCATGGCACCGATCTCGGAGTAGGCCGCCTCGCTCAGGCGCATGCCTCCGATCGGATCGTTTCGCCAGGCGTCGAAACCGGCCGAGACCAGGACCGCGTCAGGCCGGTGCGCCTCCAGGGCGGGCACGATCGAACCATGAATCGCGGCGAGAAACTCGCGGTCGCCGGTGCCCGCGGGCAAAGGCACGTTGACGGTCTTGCCAGCGCCCGCCCCGGCCCCGGTTTCGGAGCTCGAGCCGGTGCCCGGATAGAAGGGCCACTGATGTGTGCTCGCGAAGAGCACGTCCTCGCGCTCGTAGAAGATCTCCTGGGTGCCGTTACCGTGATGGACGTCGAAGTCGTAGATCGCGATGCGCTCGAGACCGTGATTCGAGATCAGGTGCTCGACGGCGGCCGCGACGTTGTTGAAGAAGCAGAACCCCATCGCGAGTCTGGACTCGGCGTGATGACCGGGTGGCCGGATCGCCGCAAAGGCCTCGCCGTTGTCTCCGGCGATCCAGTCGGCCGCCGACAGCGCCGCCGATGCCGCCGACGAGGCCGCGACCCAGGTTTCAGGGGTGAGCGGATTGTCACTCGAGCCCAGCAGGCCATCGCCACGCTCGACCGCTCTTCGAAGAACCTCCAGATACCCCGGCTCGTGAACGGTCTCGAGTACGGCCGTCAGTTCCGCATGCTCGGACACCTCGCGCACGTCCCACGACGCATCGAAGCCGGCGAGAATGCGTTCGAGGCGCGCCGGAGATTCCGGAAACCCGTACCCGGCGTCGTGCTTGAGGCAGTCGGCGCCGGTGAAGATGTGTGCCACGGGCGAAGTCTAGCCGACGCCGGTCTGGACCGCGCCGTCACTCAGCCTGTCGGATCGCATGAGCCGAAAGGTTCAAGCGCCGGCAAGACCGATACCGGCTCGACAGCGCAGCCTACGCCATGGCCCGGCGCTCCCCGAGGCGCACACCCTGCTTGAGCAGCCGCCGCCGCGCCCGGTACACCACCGAGTCGATACAGGTGAGACTCAGCTGCCCGGCAAAGCGAGACGAGATCTCACGGCTCGAAAGCCCCTCGAAAAAGGCCATCACCAGCACCCTGTAGTTGCGCTCGCTCTTCCGGCTGCCGGCCGCGCTCCTGCAGGTCGCCAGCAGCCGTGACTGAGCCTCTTTCATCAACGCCCGATCTTCGGGAGAGGGCTCGGTCCTGGCAACAGCGAGATCCTCGATGCTGTCGCCCAGCTCGACGATGCCGGCCCGGCTACCCCGCTTCAGCGCCCAACGAGCGCGAAGGCCGTCGCGCGCGCATCGCTCCCCGAGCCGCGCGAAAAAGGCATTCAGGGCGTTCTCGTCTCGTTCCCGACACATCCGCAAGACCCTGCGCTCACGAGCCAGGATCTTGCAGTAGCATTCCTGCAACAAGTCGGCGGCCAGGTCGTAGCGGTCGCCGTTGAAGCCGAGTCCGCGCAGCGCCCGGTGAATTCCCCAGCGCAAGGGCGGCTCGAATCGCTGCATCAAGGCCTTCCAAGCCGCTTCATCGGCCTGGTCCAGGCACCTCTCCAAAATCTGCCAACCACTGTGGTCGTCCATGCTCCACTCCTTTTTGGTAGGGAGTGGAGGCGCGATCTGTCAAAAAAGAAAAGGCCCAGCTATCGCTGGACCCACGGCAGGCAAGGCGACGGTATCACGCCGCCGCCGGGTTGACCAACTGGCGGCGCGAACGCGCTGCTACCTGAGCTTCTCTTCGACGAACTCCACGTGCTTGCGCACCTTGGGATCGTACTTCTTGAGCTTGAGCTTCTCGGTCGAGGTTCTCTTGTTCTTGTCCGTGGTGTAGAAGTAGCCGGTTCCGGCACTCGACACGAGTTTGATCTTGTCGCGCATCTGGTTCTCCGTGATCTCGTTCGATTCCTAGTGAATGGCGGGGTCGACGGGACTCGAACCCGCGACCTCCGGCGTGACAGGCCGGCGTTCTAACCAAACTGAACTACGACCCCCGCAGTCGCTACCTCCGATTCGGGTTGGTGGGAGGTGAGGGATTTGAACCCCCGACCCTCTGCGTGTAAAGCAGACGCTCTCCCACTGAGCTAACCTCCCCTCGCCGGAGGCGGTTAATGCTAATAGCCGCCAAGAGGGAAGTCAACGGTCGGCTGGCGAGGGCGGAATGTTCCATGAAACAATCGCCCCTCGACCGACCTTCGGCACCGGCGCAAGCTGGATCCGGTGCCGAAATCAGTGCCTGAGAAGGAGACCCTATGCACGAAATCCCGCAGCTCGGCTATAGCTACGACGCCCTGGAGCCGCACATCGACGCGCGCACCATGGAGATTCACCACACCAAGCATCACGCGGCCTATGTCACCAACCTGAACAAGGCCCTCGAGGGCCACGACGACCTGGCCGCGAAATCGGTCGAGGACCTCATCAGCGACATGGCCTCGGTTCCCGAAGGGATCCGCGGCGCGGTTCGTAACCACGGCGGCGGACACGCCAATCACTCGCTGTTCTGGGACGTCATGAGCCCCTCGGGGGGCGGTCAGCCGTCCGGAGGCCTCGCCGACGCCATCAACCGCGACTTCGGAGGTTTCGACTCCTTCCAGGCCAAGATGACCTCGGCGGCGGCAACCCTGTTCGGCTCGGGCTGGGCCTGGCTGGTAGTCAACGGTGACAAGCTCGAGGTCGTTCAGCGCGCCAACCAGGACAGCCCGCTCATGGACGGCCTGAAGCCCATTCTCGGAGTCGACGTCTGGGAGCACGCCTATTACCTGAACTATCAGAACCGACGACCTGACTACTTGGTGGCATGGTGGAACGTGGTCAACTGGGAAGCCGTCGGCAAGCGCCTCGGCGGCTAGATACACCAGTTTTTCGGCCTTTAGGTCGCTTTTTTGCACTATGGCGCCTCCTCGGAGGCGCCATTTTCTTGCTCAGATCTTTCGAACGGTCTCGTCGACCGCCGGTTCGAATCGCGTAAGTCGTTGAATCTTCGCTAGATGCAGATATCTATATAGGCCATTCGGCGCTCAGACCGGTTTTGGCACATCCGTTGCCCTTCTCCGAGGGCATGAACCATCGACTCTCTTCCTCCAACCGGCTCCTATCCGCCGTCCCCATGACCCCGTCCGCCGAAGTGGCTCTGACCACCGGCGGCCGTGAGCTCGACAAGTTCTTCAAGGCTCTCTCCGATCAGACCCGGCGCAGCATCCTGCGGTTGCTGCAGCGGCGCGAGCTTTCGGTAGGCGAGATCGTGGGCAACTTCAGCCTGTCGCAGCCGACCATCTCGCGGCATCTCTCGGTTCTGAAGGAAGCCCGGCTGGTCACGGATCGTCGTAGCGGACAGCACGTGATCTACCGCCTTTCGGCCGAGGCTCTGGCTCGCAGCGCCGCCAAGTTCTTCGTGCACTTCGACGAGTGCCAGGACCTGCTGACCCGCGACTAGCAGCTCGGGTATACTTCGCTGCGCTCGTGATGGGCGAACGGCGGTGTAGCTCAGGTGGTTAGAGCGAGCGGCTCATAACCGCTAGGTCGGGGGTTCAAGTCCCTTCACCGCCACCACACTTTCTTTCCGGCCGGTTCACGCAACGACCTTGTTAGGGTCTACTATGTGAGCCTTGACGGAGTTCTAGCGACCTTCTTTCGGGATCGGGCCCCTCTCGCCAGCGGCGACGTCGTCCTGGTGGCTTTCTCGGGCGGCGCCGACTCGACGGCGTTGCTCACGGCCATCTGCGACTATGCCGGCCCGCGAGGAATCCGGGTCATGGCGGCCCACGTCGACCACGGGCTCGACCCCGGGTCGCGAGAGCGGGCGGAGGCCGCGAAGAAGACGGCGACAGCGCTGGGGATCCACTTGGTCATCAGCCGCCAGGACGTCGCGCCCCAGAAGAGACGCGGCGAGAGTCTGGAGATGGCCGCGCGCAGGATTCGCTATCGAGAGCTCGAGCGGATCGCTACCGAGGTCGGCGCGCGCTACATCGCGACCGCTCTCCGCCGCGATGACCAGGCCGAAACGGTGCTGCTCCGGCTGGCCGCCGGCCACGGCTTGAGCGGTCTCGGCGCGATCCCGGCCCTTCGCGGCGCCATCGTCAGACCGCTGCTCGGGCAGAGCCGCATCGACTTGCTCGACCTGGTCCGCCGGCGCGGCCTGAGCTGGGTCGAAGACCCCACGAATCGAGACCTCTCCGCACCGAGAAACCGCTTGCGACACCATCTGCTCCCGGCGCTTGAAGCCGAGACTCCGGGGATCTCGGACGGTCTCGCTCGGCTGGCTCGGGCGGCGCGCGGCGCCAACCGCCGGCTGTCGCGCGCGCTCGACCGGCGGCTGGGCCCAGACCGTGAGGGCTCGGTCATCACCGTGTCGCGACGAGCTCTCGAGACGCTGCCCCCGGTCCTGCTCCCCCACGCGATCGTGTACCTGCTCAGATGCGCCGGCAGCCACCGCAGGCCCTCCCACCGAGCTCTCGCGTACCTCGAGTCGCTTCTGACCGCGGGGGCGCCGGTCGGGGTCGACCTCGGAGGTGGATGGCGCCTTGAAGAGGCGCGGGCCGAGAAGATGGCTCTGCTTCGAACTCCCGAGCGCACTCCGCCCTTCGCTTATAATCTGGAAGTGCCCGGGGAAGTTCACATCGGTGAGCTTTCCTCTTCGCTCCGGCTCAGAACAGGACGCGCGGAGCCCTGGATGTTCCGGGGTGACCGCCGTCGAGCCGGCCTCTCTCTACCACCTGAAACCCGGGAGCAGCTGACCGTCAGGAACCGACGCCCCGGAGATCGCGTCCAACCATTGGGCAGTTCCTCGCCGCGTAAGCTCAAAGACCTCCTGATCGACCATGGAATTCCCAAGAATGAGCGCGATCGCCTGCCCCTCCTGTGCCATAGTGATCGCATTCTGTGGGTCCCCGGCGTTACTATCGACCACGAGGCGAGAATTCGAAATGGATCAGAGATATGGGTAGCGGAGATCATCCCGGATGAGTGAAGGGCGACTACAGGTCCTGTACGACGAAGGAACCATCGCCACCAACGTGCGCGACCTGGGGCGCAGGCTGGAAGCCGATCACGCCGGCTCGACCCCGGTCCTGATCTCGATCGTCGGCGGGTCAGTGGTTTTTCTGGCCGATCTCCTGCGAGCGATCGAGCAACCGGTCCGCTACGAAGCCGTGCAGGTTCGCTACAAGATGTCGGCCGGCCAAGACGAGGTGGTCGACATCGACTTCCCCCTCAGCCTCGACGTCACCGGCCAGTCGCTGGTCGTTCTGAAGGATGTAGTGGCGACCGGCGTTATCGAGAACTACTTGATGAGTCAGTTCGTGGGCCTCGGAGCCAGGCAGGTGCGTTTCGTGGCCTTGATCGATCTGCCCGAGGAGCGCAAGTCTGATTTTCACGTCGACTACCGGGTCTTTACGCCGAGGCGCCCAGGCATTTTCGTCGGCTACGGGCTCAAGCGCGACGGGATGTTCGGCAATCTGCCGTATCTCGCGCGGCTTACCCTGGGCGAGGGTGAATAGTGGAATTTACGCTGTGCGCCGCCCGTTTCAGTAAGGCAGGAGTAATAGTCCGGTGAATCCCGCAGTCCGCACCCTGATCCTCTGGATCGCGATCTTCGTCGTGGTCATCGTCCTCTGGAATACCTTCCAGGCGGGACGCGCCAGCCACCACGAGCTGAGCTTCACCGAGTTCATGGAGCAGGTGGAGCAGGATCGCGTGGCCGAGGTCACCATCCGCGGCCAGGAGATCACCGGCACTTTCAAGCCCGGCGGGCAGTACACCGAAGAAGACCAGTTCATGGTCTTCGCGCCCGACTATCCCGACCTGGTCAGCGAGCTCCGGGAGTCCGGCATCGTGATCTCGGCCAAAGAAGCTCGCGAGAACTCGCTCATTCAGTACGTGCTCGGGTGGGCACCGTTCCTGCTCATCATCGGGCTGTGGATCTTCTTCATGCGTCAGATGCAGTCCGGCGGCAACAAGGCCCTCTCGTTCGGCAAGAGCAGGGCCAAGCTCCTCAGCGCCACCGGCAAGAAGGTGACCTTCGAGGACGTAGCCGGGGTCGAAGAGGCCAAGGAAGAGCTCTCCGAGATCGTCGAGTTTCTGAGCGAACCCCAGAAGTTCCAGAAGCTCGGGGGCAAGATCCCGAAGGGCGTCCTGTTGATGGGATCTCCGGGCACCGGCAAGACGCTGCTCGCGCGGGCCATCGCCGGTGAGGCCAGCGTTCCGTTCTTCTCGATCTCCGGCTCGGACTTTGTCGAGATGTTCGTCGGCGTCGGCGCCAGCCGCGTCCGCGATCTGTTCGAGCAGGGCAAGAAGAACGCGCCGTGCCTGATTTTCATCGACGAGATCGACGCGGTCGGACGCCACCGTGGCGCCGGCCTCGGCGGCGGTCACGACGAGCGGGAACAGACCCTGAACCAACTGTTGGTCGAGATGGACGGCTTCGAGTCCAACGAGGGCGTCATTCTGATCGCGGCGACCAACCGGCCCGACGTTCTGGACCCCGCCCTCCTGCGCCCCGGGCGATTCGATCGCCGGGTGGTGGTGGATCGGCCCGACATCAACGGCAGAACCGGAATCCTGGAAGTCCACACTCGCGAGATCCCACTGGACAAGGATGTCGAGCTCAGCGTAATCGCCCGCGGCACGCCCGGCTTCTCCGGCGCCGACCTGGCAAACCTGGTGAACGAAGCGGCCCTTGTCGCCGCCCGTCGGAACCGCACCCAGGTGGCCATGGAGGACTTCGAGTTCGCCAAGGACAAGGTCCTGATGGGCGTCGAGCGCAAGACCATGATCCTCTCCGAGGACGAGAAGACCGTCACGGCGTTTCACGAGGCCGGACATGCGCTGGTAGCCGCCTTCTGCGAGGGTGCCGACCCGCTGCACAAGGTGACCATCATTCCGCGCGGTCGGGCCCTGGGCGTGACGATGCAACTGCCGACCGAGGACAAGCACAGCTACTCGAGGGGCTACATCGAGAACCAGATCGCGATTCTGATGGGTGGGCGCATCGCCGAAGAGTTGACCCAAAAGGACATCACCACCGGCGCCGGCAACGACATCGATCGTGCCACCGACATCGCCCACAAGATGGTCTGCGAATGGGGCATGTCCGAGTTGGGTCCGCTGTCCTTCGGCAGCAAGGACGAACCGGTATTCTTGGGGCGAGACTACGCCCAGCGCAACGAGTACAGCGAGGACACCGCGATCCGAATCGATCACGAGGTCGAGCGCATCGTCAAGGACGGCATCGAACGAGCCCGCAACATCCTGATCGAAAGGCGCGACGTGCTCGACGCGCTCGCCGAGCGGCTGCTGGAGTTCGAGACCATCGACGGACGAGAAGTGTATTCGCTGATCAACGAGATGACCGGCCTCGACCTCGCGCCCAGTCTGCCGGACGAGCCGTCCGCGCCCCAGGACGAGAGCGCAGGCGACGAAGGCTCGGAAATCGAGACTCCCGACAGCGAGCGCGAGCCCGGCGGTCTGGGCCTGCCGGTACCGCCAACTCCCGATCCGGTCTCTTGAACGGCAGCGATGGACTGCCGCGGGCTGCTAGACTAACGAGCCAACGGGCGGGCTTGCGGTGTTGATGACGGCGTTGAGAGTCGACAAGAAGAATCTGCATCTGCCCTGTTTGTTCTGCGCCGTCCGCAGAAAGCCCGCGAGCCGGCACCGGGCGGCGCCGGTCCCGGAGGTCGCACTCTGATGGACCCGACTTCACTGCTAGAGATCGTAACCTGGCGAGATCTCATCGATATCGCTCTCGTCGCCGTTGTCTTCTACAACCTTCTCCTCTTGATTCGCGGCACGCGCGCGGTACAGGTGCTACTGGGAATGGTCTTTTTCGCCGGCGTCTACTGGGCCTCCAGGCTGGCCAAGCTGGCGACTCTCGAGACCATCCTGAGCGGTCTCTTGATCGTCCTGCCCTTCGCCGTCATCGTCCTGTTTCAGCATGAGATCCGACGGGGCCTGGCAACGTTCGGACGCAATCCGCTCCTGGCCTTCGGCTCGCATCAACTGACCGAGACGACCATCCACGAGGTGGTGCTCGCGGCCTCGGCCCTGGCCACCAAGAAGACCGGAGCACTGATCGTTCTGCAGCGACTCGAGGGTCTGCGCAATTACGTGGAGAACGGGATCCGTATCGATTCCCGAGTCTCGTACGACCTGCTCGTCAACATCTTCACACCCGGGACCCCCCTGCACGACGGCGCGGTTATCG
This sequence comes from bacterium, assembly GCA_024224155.1. Lineage (NCBI taxonomy): Bacteria > bacterium. The sequence goes on along the minus strand of JAAENP010000249.1, from coordinate 11,889 downwards.
TCTACGACAATCGCATCGCGGCCGCCTCTTGCTTTCTCCCGGTCAAGCTCGACTCCGAGATCTCGACCGAGTTCGGCACGCGCCACCGGGCGGCTCTCGGCATCTCGAGCGAGACCGACGCCCTCGCCGTCGTGGTTTCCGAGGAGACCGGCGGCATCTCGCTCGGAGTCGCCGGCGAGCTGATCCGAAATCTCGACTCCAAGGCGCTCAGAAACCACCTCTACCGCTACCTGATCACCGAGCTCGGAGCCGCCGAAAGCAGCGCATGACGAAGAAGCAGACACTCTGGGCTCTGCGCGCCTTGGCGCTGGGACTCGCCGTCGGAACCTGGGCCTTCGTGACCTCGTCGCGAGCCGATCAGACCGAGACCGCGGAAACCACCATCGAGCCTTCGGTGCAGTACAACAACCCCGGCTCCAGCGATCTCATCGTGCTCGACCCGGTCCTCCGGGTTCAGGTGAGGCTGCGAGGTCAGACCAATCTGATCAGCGCTCTCAACCCCGCTCAGGTCAGCGTCGTGGTCGATCTTCGCAATGCCGAGCAAGGACCGATCGAGGTGCCGTTGGCGCCGGACAATGTCGTTCGTCCGCAGGGTCTGGAGGTTCTCTCGATCCAGCCGAATCTGCTCAGCCTGGAGGTCGACCGGGTGATCAGCGAATTCCGGCCGGTGTCGGTGCGGCTGGCGGGCGAGCCGGCCGCCGGCGCCGTGGCCGGTGTTCCCGACGTGGTCCCGCCGCGGGTGCTGGTCCAGGGGCCGGAGTCGATCCTGGCGACCGTCGACAGCCTGGTCACCCGTCCGGTACTGCTGGACGGTCACGCCCTCGACTTCGAGGAGCAGGCTCTGGTCGTGTCGCCCAGCCCGCTGGTCCAGGTGATGCAGCCCACCGTCGTCACTGTCCGAGTGCCCCTGGCGCTACCGAACTCCGGCCAGGAAGATGACTCGTAGGGACCGTTGTTGAGGGCTCCAACTCGGCTCTTCGGCACCGACGGAATCCGCGGCCCGGCCGGCACCGCGCCCCTGGACCGAGCTTCGCTGCTCCGCTTGGGCCGGGCCCTGGGCAGTCTGCTCTCCGCCGAGACGTCCTCGCCCAGCGCGATCATTGCCGGCGATACCCGCAGCTCGACGCCGACAATCAGCTACTGGCTGTCACGCGGCCTCGAGGAGCGCGGCTGTCGCACGCTTTACGGCGGCGTCCTGCCGACGCCGGCGGTCTCGCGCTTGGCGAAAGCGCGAGCTGCCGACGTGGGCATCGCGGTTTCGGCGAGCCACAATCCCTTCCCCGACAACGGCGTCAAGTTCCTGGACGGCCAGGGCTTCAAATGGTCACGCGAACGCGAGACCGAGCTCGAACGCCGCTTCGCCCTCGAGCCCGAGAGCAGTGAGTCGGAGGGGTCCGAGACCCTCGGGCCCGCGGCTGACCTCGAGCCCTCGAGCGCCCTGGCGCAACAGTACATCTCGGAGCTCACCGCGCTGTTTCCTCCCGGTGCGCTCGCTGGCTTGTCGATCGTGCTCGACACCGCCCACGGCGCGGCCACGGGCCTGGCAACCGACTTCTTCGAGAGACTCGGCGCCACGGTCGTAGCGCTCGGCAACCGACCGGACGGTTCCAATATCAACCAGGCCTGCGGCTCCACGGATCCCGAGTCGGCCGCGCGCGCGACCGCAAACCACCGTGCGAACATCGGCTTCGCCTTCGATGGTGACGCCGACCGCGCGGTGGCCATCGACGAGACCGGCACCTTGCACGACGGCGACGCCATGCTCTATGTCCTCGCCACCTGGCTCTTGCACGAAGGCAGGCTCGAGCCGCCACGACTGGTGGCGACGAGCATGAGCAATCTCGGACTCGAAACCGCGCTCGGGCGAGAGGGCATCAGCCTCCTGCGCTGTGACGTCGGGGACCGGGCAGTAGTCGAGACACTCCGCTCGGAGGGTCTGGTTCTGGGCGGCGAGCAGGCCGGGCACATCGTCCATCTCGGCCTTTCATCGACCGGGGACGGTCTGCTGGTGGCCGCCCTGCTCGCCCAGGCCGTGAGCTCATCTGGGAAATCGCTGTCGAGCCTGACCGCCGGCTTCCGCCGCTTCCCGCAGATCCTGCGCAACATCCGAGTGACCAGCAAGCCGGAGCTCGGATCACTGCCGCGGGTGATGAGCGAGGCTCGGCGGGTGGAAGAGCTACTCGGCAACCAGGGCAGGCTCGTGCTGCGTTACAGCGGTACGGAGCCGCTGGCGCGAGTGATGATCGAAGGCCCGGACCAAGAGCAAATCGAAGGGCTCGCCGAGAAGCTCGCGGCTACGATCTCCCACGAGATCGACGGAATCGAAGAGAGCCCATGACCAGACTCTCCGTGAACGTCGACCACGTCGCCACCCTGCGCCAGGCTCGGGGTGCCGACTATCCGAGTCCTCTCGAGGCCGCCGCCCTCGCGGAAGCCGCGGGAGCGCACGGAATCACCGTCCACCTGCGCTACGACCGGAGGCACATTCAGGACGCCGACGTCGGCGCGCTCCGAAACTCGGTGCGGGGCAAGCTCAACCTGGAAATGTCGGTCGAGCCCGAGATGGTGGTTTTCGCCGTGGCGACCCGGCCCGACCAGGTCACGCTGGTTCCCGAGCGCCCCGAAGAAGTCACCACGGAAGGAGGACTCGACCTCGTGCTCAGAGCCGCCGAGGTCGAACGTGCCGCCCGGACCTTGACCGAAGCCGGGATCTCCGTCTCCCTCTTCCTGGATCCCGATCCCGAACAAGTCCGAGCCGCCGCGCGCCTCCTCGAAGTGGTCGACGGCTTCGAGATCAATACCGACCGCTACAGCAAGTGCGCCCCCGGCGAAGCGGACGAGGAGCTGGAGCGAATCGCCCAATGCGCCCGTCTGGGCGCGCAGACCGGGCTGGCTGTTTACGCCGGGCACGGGCTCACATCCGGGAACGTCGGCCCCATCGCGGCGATCGAAGAGATCGAGGAGCTCAACATCGGCCACGCCCTGGTGTCGAGGGCGGTCTTCGTCGGCCTGCGAGAGGCGATCGGGGAAATGCTGGCGTCGATGAGCCGTGGCTAGCAGCCGCTAACGCTCGACCTCGATGCGCTCGGCGGCGGGCACCTCGGCCTCCTGACCGATAATCACCGTGTTGGCGATCGGCAGCAGCACGCGATGGGTGTTCTCACCGAACTTCAAGTTGACTTCGTAATAACCGTGCGGACTGATATTGAGCAGATCGCCCCGGGAGCCCTTGATCCCCAGAATCTCGTTGTGGATGAGGACGCCAAAAGGTAATTCCATGCGTGGGTCTCCTAAACTCCTAGATCTCCGAAGTTCCCGCCTCGCGGTACTCCTTGAGCTTTCGTTGCAGCGTCCTGAGCCCGATGTCCAGGATCGCGGCCGCCTCGGCGCGCTTGCCTCCGGTCAACTCGAGGGTCTCGAGAATCGCCCGGCGCTCGATCTCGGCCATCTTCAGCGGCGCGCCGACCAGGCTTTGGATGGTTCCGCTCGACCTCGCACCCTGCTGCCCCCGACGGACGTTGACGGGCAGGTCCTCGCTCCCCACCTCCTCGCCCTGATGGAAGATCACGAGCGACTCGAGCACATTGCGTAGCTCACGAACGTTGCCGGGCCAGGCGTACCCGGCCATCGTCTCCAGAGCGCCCTGGGACAATCGCTTGGGCGATCGACCGTGCTCGGCGCACAGGCGCTCGAGAAAAGTTTCCGCAAGCAGCGCCAGGTCTCCGAGCCGAGACCGCAACGGCGGCACCGCTATCGTTACCACCTTCAGCCGGTAGTACAGATCTTCGCGGAACTTGCCCTCGGCCACCACCCGCTCGAGATCCCGATTGGTCGCCGCGATCAACCGAAAATCGACGTCGAGAACCTCTCCGCTGCCCACTCTCATGATGGCGCGCTCTTCGAGAACTCGCAGCAGTTTGACCTGGAGCTCGGGATAGAGCTCGCTGATCTCATCCAAAAACAAAGTGCCTTTGTGGGCCATCTCGAACTTGCCGATCTTCCTCGACACCGCTCCGGTGAAAGAGCCCTTCTCGTGGCCGAACAGCTCGCTCTCGAGAATGTCGGGCGGGATCGCACCGCAGTTGATCGCGAGAAAACGCTCATCTCGCCTTGGACTGGCCTGGTGGAGGGCGTTGGCGACGAGCTCCTTGCCGGTGCCGCTCTCGCCGATGATCAAGACACTCGACCGGGTCGGGGCCACCAGTCGCATCTGCTCGAACATCCGCTCCATGGGCTCGGCCTTGCCGATGATGCTCTCGAAGCCGAAGCGTTTGTCGAGACGTTGGCGCAGGGTCGAGACCTCCTCCCTGAGCTCGCGGTTCTCGAGCAGATTGGTAACCCTCTGGCGCAGCTCATAAAGGTCCACGGGCTTTGTCAGGTAGTCGTCGGCTCCGACGCGCATGGCCTCGACGGCCGACTCGATCGAGCCATACCCGGTCACCAGAATGACGCGCAGATCCAGCTCCCGCTCGGCCGCCGCTTCGAGGAATCCGAGACCGTCCATTCCGGGCATGCGCAAGTCGCAAATCGCCAAGGTAACGCTGGGAGTCTCCTCGATGAAGGCCAGCGCCTTGGCGGCGTCGTCGAAGGTGCTGACCGACCAGCCCGCCTTCTCGAGCGCGATCGCCATCGACTCGCGCGAGCCCGTTTCATCGTCGATCACGACGACGGTGGGAGTCTTCGCCATAGCGCCAAATTGTCGCACAGAGCCCGGACACCGTCGACTCCCCGGTCCGGCCGGTACCATACTCGATTCGCATACACTTCTATCTCCGCTCAGCCCATGCCTCTCCCACCGACGAAACCGCAAGCGCTCGCGAGTCTGACCGGCATCGTCGCTCGAATCGTTTTCCGCAATCCCGACAGCGGCTGGACCGTTCTCAAGCTCGAGACCGAGGACGGCCGCACGGTTGGAGCGGTCGGTCGCATGCCCGGAGTCCAGGTTGGTGAAGCCCTGCGGCTCGATGGCCGTTGGCAGCGGGATCCGAAGTACGGCCGCCAGTTCCGGATCGATTCCTACTCGAGCCTGGAGCCGACCTCCCTGGAAGGGCTCGAACGCTTCCTCGGCAGCGGCAGCCTTCCCGGCGTGGGCCCGGCGACCGCCAAGAGAATCGTACGCCGGTTCGGAGAGTCGACTCTCGAGCTTCTCGACAACGAACCCGAGCGCCTGGTGGAAATCAACGGCATCGGCAAGATCAAGGTCGCTCGCATCGCCAAGGCCTGGAAGGAACAGCGTCTCGCACGCGATGCTCTGATCTTTCTCCAGCAGCACGACGTCTCCGCTGCGCTGGCGGTTCGGATCGTCCGCCACTACGGCAACGCCTCGATCAGCGTCGCCAAGAGCAACCCCTACCGGCTGGCGGAAGACGTCTCGGGAGTCGGCTTCAACCTGGCCGACCGCCTGGCTCAGAAACTGGGGCTGGGTCACGATACGGTCGAGCGCGCGGCCGCCGGCCTGCTGTTCGCTCTGCGCCGGGCCTCGGCCGACGGCCACACCTATCTCGGGCGTGACGACCTGCTCGAGCGAGCGGCGGCGATGCTCGAACTGGACGTGCAACGACTGCGGCAAGGCCTCGGCTCTCTGGCCGAGCGGGGAGCCGTGATTCAAAAGACCGCCCGCAGCCGGGAGACGGTGGCTCTGGCCGAGCTCTCGCGGGCGGAGACCGCCATCGCCAAACGGCTCCTACGAATTCATGGCACTGTCTCCCCGGCGGTGGTCTCGAGTCTCGATGGCGCCCTCGAGTGGTGGCGGAAGCGACAGGGGCTCGACCTGGCTCCGGCCCAGGAGTCGGCTCTGCGCCAGGCGCTGAGCCAGAAGGTCATGGTCTTGACCGGCGGCCCCGGCACGGGCAAGACGACCCTGCTCAAGGGCATTCTGGATATCTTCGAGCGCAAACAACAGCGCGTCCTCCTGGCGGCTCCGACCGGACGAGCGGCCAACCGGCTCAGCGAGGCGACCGGCAGCACCGTCAAGACCGTTCATCGGCTGCTCGAGTTCGACCCGCATACGATGCGTTTCCGCCGGGATCGCCAACTTCCACTCAAGGCGGACCTGGTGGTCGTGGACGAGGCGTCGATGCTCGACGTTCCCCTCACCTACGCTCTGTTGCAGGCGGTGCCGGATCGAGCGCGACTTCTTCTGGTGGGCGATGTCGATCAGCTGCCCTCGGTCGGACCCGGCAAGGTCCTGCAGGACATCATCGCAAGTGAAAAGCTCCCCGTGGCCAGGCTCGAGGAGATCTTCCGCCAGGCCGAGGCCAGCAGGATCGTGGTCAACGCGCATCGCATTCGGCGCGGGCTGGCTCCGATCGACGAGCGTGTCGGCGCCGACTCCGACTTCTTCTTTATCCAGCGCGACGAACCCGAAGAGGTGCTGCGTACGCTGAAGAAGCTCGTCTCGGAGCGAATCCCGCGACAGTTCGGTCTCGACCCCAAGCGAGCGATCCAGGTCCTGACGCCGATGCGGCGCGGCCTCCTCGGAACCGACAACCTCAACCGGGAGCTGCAAGCCCTGCTCAACCCCGCTCAGAGCCCGGCCCGAGACGCTGTCGGGCCACGGTTCCGCCCGGCGGATCGGGTCATGCAGATACGCAACAACTATGACCTGGACGTCTTCAACGGCGATATCGGCACGGTCCTGACGACGCCGACGAACGGCTCACGGATCACGGTTGCGTACGACGGCCGTCGGGTCGACTACGAGGGGCCGGCTCTGGAGGAGTTGGTGCTGGCCTATGCCTGCACGGTTCACAAATCGCAAGGAAGCGAGTATCCCTGCGTGGTCATACCGGTCCATACCCAGCACTTCGTGATGCTCCAGAGAAACCTGATCTACACCGCGGTCACGCGAGCGCGCAAGCTGGTGGTACTGGTGGGTCAGATGCGAGCGCTGAGGATCGCGGTCTCGACGCGGAAGGAAGAACAGCGTCAGACGTCGCTGGCGGCCGAGATCGCCTCCTCGAGCCCGTTCATCAGCTCCTCATAGCAGGACGGCCCGCGGTCAAAGGTGCTCGGACTGCTCGTCGGAGCCCGGCGGCTCGTACGTCTCGGCGGCCCCGCCAGCACTATCGCCTGCCGCGCCCGCCGCGCCCGCCGCGTCTGCGGATAGCGCCGAAGGCTCATCCCAGTCCGGGGCCGGCGGTAGCGGCTCGTTGGAAGGGGCCGGCGCAGCCGGACCGCCCTGGTCTCCCCAGGTCCCAAATCGCGTCAGCACCGCGCCGCCCAGGCCCACGGTCCAGGCCACGTAGATCACCAGGCAGCCGAAGATCACGAACATGGCGGCGAAGAACTTGATCGGACCGGGGCCCAAGGCCAGGAATTCGCCCACCAGCGCCAGGATCTCGATCAGGCCCACACCCAGCAGCAGCGAGAAGTAGGGACTTCCGAAATCCCAGCCGAAGCGCTTCTCCGACCAGCTGCCGAGCCAGTAGGCCACCGCCGTGTAGCCGAGAAACGCGACCAGGATGAAGCCCAGAATGGCGAACGGCACCAGCAGCAGCAACGGGATCCCGATAATCGAGATCAACAGCACGAGACACACCAGGACCAGCACTGGCACGCAGAGAATCTGGGTCAGCAGTCCGACCAGACCCGATTTCCACGGCTCGTCGGCGACCTTCGTGGCGATCCTCTCGACCGGATTGCGAGCTATGAGATAGACCAGGCAGGCCAGGAGCGCGCAGAACAGGACCCCGATCAACTCCCAGCCGGCCTCGAAAAAGCCGAACCAGCGAGCGCGGTGCCCCCATCTGTGGGCCCTGTCCGTCAGGCCCCAATCCCGGCCCCAGTCGCCCCAGTCGCCCCAGTCGCCCTTGAAGTCCCCGAAGTTGAAGCCCGGGCCGAACGGCACCTCGATCACCTGCCCGGCAACCTCGACGCTCTCGTCCTGTTCGACCGAGCCGCCCACGCTCACCACGTCGCCCATGACGCGGGCGCCCTCCTCGAGCTCGATCGAGCCACCCACAACCGCCAGGTCGCCGGTGATCTCGCCACTGACCGTGGCCGAGCCACCAATGGCTACCGCGTCTCCGATGACCTGCCCATCGATGGTCAGGCTCCCACCGAAGACCACGATGTCCCGATAAACGTCATCCTCTTCTACGGTCAGGCTGTTACCGACGACCACCTGAGAGTCCGACCGATCCCGGTGGCCACGGTCCCGCCGGCGCTCGCTGCGCTCGGCCCTCTCCTGTTCACGCTCTCGCTCGGACTCCTCGCGGGCGACGGACATCTCGTCGTCCTCGACCGATCTGGCCGCCTCGCCGAGCTCGAGGACGGTTTCGGCCAGGTCTCCGAGCCGGGCTTCCAGCTCGTCTTCCGAGATCCGCTGCCCGTCAATCGCGAGGCTGTCGCCCTTGACCTCGATGGTGCTGACACCCAATGTCTCGTCGACCGGCTGGAGCAGCCAACCGTCTTCGACGGGAAGAACTTGAAAATCCGCTTCGAGCGCCGCAAGCGCCGCTTCGACCTCTTCCGACGCGGCGGCCGCGGTCGTAGCCAGGGCGAGGGTGGCCATGACGGCCAGCACCAACGCGGCCAGCACCGCGGCGATCTTCCTGTTCTTGTTTGCCTCACGCATGATACGAACTCCTCTCAACGGCAACCAGACCGGCCAAGACCCGGAATGTCGCCAATCCAAACAGCACAGTCGCGAACATGAAACCCAAAACCTGTGGTGTCGCCACGACCTCGGCGGCGGTGGCTCCGGCCCGTCCGATGACGTCCCAGAGCGTGTATCCGGCGGCAAGGCGGCGGGACACGGCGGCCAGGAACCCGGCCCCCACATCGACGATCCAATTGGCGCTGCCCTTCAGGCTCAAGGAGGACAGCAACGCCGGCGCGTAGAGCACCGTCGCCAATCCCGACAGCGCCAGAGCGGTCGCGACCGCCCATCGATACGCCCAGTGGGGCTTGTGCCCCGATTGCGAGGCCGGTCTCGCGGTCAGCGGGGCGAGACCCAGCTGCGCCAGCGTCCTGCGGGCGAGCTCCGGACTCGGAGCCGGCACGGGAAGAGCACGAAAGACTCGCAAAAGGGCCCGTTCGGCGGACGCATCGCTGCCTCGTCGCTCGATGTCGAGCCAGCTCTCGGTTGCTTTTTTCAGCTTACGACTCATTTCGACTCCCGGCGTCGGCCGCCTTCCTTGGACCTTACGACCCTTCGATGGACTGTGTTTCGCAACTTTGACCTTAATCTACCGTCGACTCTTGGCGTGAACGCCAGGGTCCCAGCCGCGGCTCTCGAGCGCTTCCGCCAGGGCCTTGCGAGCACGGTAGAGATGTGTCTTGACCGTGCCCAGGGCCAGACCCGTGATCTCGGAGATCTCTTCGTAGGACAGGTTCTGTTGAAAGCGAAGAACCAGGACCTCCGCGTACTCGGACCTCATGCCGGATAGAGCGAGCTCCATGTCGTGCGCCAACTCGCGATGCGTCATCGCTTCTTCGGGCGAAGCATCCGTGGCCACCGCCAGGAAGGCGAGACCGCCGCCTTCCTCGTTCTCGCCGCCCGCCTCCAAGGAGACCGTCGGCAGCTGCTTGCGCCGAACGTGATCAATGGTCGTGTTGTGGGCGATGGTGAACAACCAGCTCGAGAATTTGCGGCTCCGATCAAAGGTCGCCAAAGCCCGGAACGCCTTGACGAAGGTCTCCTGGGTCAGATCCTCGGCCAGGGCCGGGTCCCTCACCATGCGGACAACGATCGAGAAAACCGGCCGCTGGTACAGCTCGAGCAGATGGGTAAACGCCTCTTGCGATCCCGCGAGCGCTCGCTCAACCCAGTGCTTGTCATGGTTTGCCATCCTCGGTCGAAGCGCTGAAGAACGACGTCCGCCTCACCGCCAGACTGAGACCAGAATCACGAGACCCAGAACGACTCTGTAGGCCACGAAGAGCGAGTAGTCCTGCTGTTTCACCCAGCTGATCAAAAAGTCGATTGCCAAATAGGCCGCTACGCCCGAGACGACGAAACCCATCAGGAACGCCATCGCGCTCATTTCCAAGGTCGCGCCACTGCCGACGTCCAGCAGCTGTTTCGCAGCCACCAGAACGCTGACGGGTATCGCAAGCAGAAATGAGAACCTCGCGGCAGCGGCTCTCTCGTAACCGAGAGCCAACGCCACCGTCATCGTGATGCCCGCGCGAGAGGTTCCGGGAATCAAAGCCAGGGCCTGCCCCAGCCCGATCAACAGCCCGTCGCGCCAAGTGATCGTCTCGAGCTCGCGCTCATGGCCGCTCTTGCGGTCTGCGACCAGCAAGACGATCCCGAAGACGATCGAGGTCATCGCGATCAGGACCGGTGCGCGCCCGGTCGTGGCAACGAAGCCACTCAGCAGAGCCCCCGCCAGCGCCACCGGTACCGTACCGATCGCGAGAGCCTGGACCAGCGTCATCTGGGTGCGCCTTTCGGTTCTGGGCGTATCTCGGGAAACCACCGCTCGAACCATCGAGGAGATGTCTTTCCTGAGGTAGAGGAACACCGCCAGCATCGACCCGAGGTGCACCGCGATGTCGAAGTACAAACCCTGGTCTTCCCAACCCAGGAAGTACGAAGTCAGGATCAAGTGGGCCGAGGAGCTGATCGGAAGAAACTCCGTGACGCCTTGAACCAATCCCAGGAGGAGAGCATGAGGACCGGTCATCGGAAGTGTCTCCTCAACTCGATTCCTCGCGCACAGGTCATTCTAATCGGAGTACCAGTGTCGTCGTGCGCAAGGCTCGCCGACTCGGGACGCTATACTCACGCCGCCCGCGAAACGTCATGCGACCCGGCCTTCAGTTCTCGAGTACCGACAGGAAGGATCTCGAGCGCCGCGGCATCACGCTGCGCGAGGCCGAGCAACAGCTGGCCCTGCTCGAGAGCCCACCGCCGCCGATCCCGCTACGGCGGGCCTGCCGACCCGGCGACGGCATTGCGATTCTGGCTCCGGAGCAGGCGGTCGAGCGCGAGCGCGCCTGGGACCTGGCCGTTGAGAACCTTCGAGTCGTCAAGTTCGTCCCGGCTTCCGGTGCTGCGACCCGGATGTTCTCGCTCCTCGAGAAAGCCTCCGAATCTCTGGCCGATCCCAGCCGGCGGGAGCTCGCCCGAGCAGCCGGCCGAGGCGATGCCGCGGCCGGCCAGGTTCTCGAGCTCGCCGAGCGGATCGAGGAGATGCCGTTCGCCTCGGCGCTGGAGCGCCTGGCCATCGAGCGCTCGACGACACTGGCCGACCTCAAGGAGTGGCCTCTTCGTCTCGCGGCGCTGGTCGCCGGTGCCGAGGGTCTGGGCCTGGCGTCGTTGCCCAAGGGGCTGGTCCCCTTTCATAGTTACGACTCGCGGGCCCGAAGCGCCTTTGAAGAACACCTCTACGAGGCCACCGGCTACGCCCAGGGACGCGACCAACTCCTGGCCCTCCATTTCACGGTCAACCGCGAGCACCTGGGCGCGTTCCAAGAAGCCACCGAACGTGCGGAGCCCACCGCCCGGCGGACAGCGGGAGCCCGATTCGAGATCGAGTTCTCGATTCAGGACCCCTCCACGGACACGCTCGCGCTCGCGGCGAACGGCGTGCCGTATCGATCGAGTGCAGGCCATCTGGTGTTTCGCCCCGCCGGTCACGGCGCACTGATCACCAATCTGGGCCGCATCGACGCCGATGTGATCTTCATCAAGAACATCGACAACATCGCTCCGGCCTGGCGTCATCAGCATTCGGCCGTCTGGAAAAAGCGCCTTGGAGGACATCTCCTCCGTTTGAGAACCGCTATTTCCGAGCTACTCGACAGGCTCGAGCGGGGCGACGCGGGCGCCGCCGAAGATGCTCTCTCGTTCTGCCAAGACCACCTGACTCTCGGACTCTCCAGCCAGATCACAACCGAACCGCCGGCTACGCTTCGCGCTTTCCTCATCGAGCGGCT
>JAAENP010000248.1 GCA_024224155.1 bacterium | reverse complement strand
GTCGCGGACCTTCCAGAACTGCTGGATGAAGGCGTCGCGCTGGTAGTCCTGCCGGAGCGTCGCGAACAGCCGGCGCTCGGCGGTGGTGATCAGGGGCTCGACTTCGTCCAGCCAGCGCCGGTGGCGCTCGGAGAGCTCCGCCGCCGCGGCTTCCGGCTCGTCGTCGCCGACCGCCAGCGCCGGCGGCACGCCGTCGTCCGGCGGCCCGTCGACCGGCGGCTGGCCGAAGACCGCGGCCGCGCAGAGCGCGCCGAGCAGCGCAAACAGACCGGCGAGGCAGGCCTGGTGTCGGGGTGCTCCAGCGTGGGCGCCCGCCGGCGGGCGCCCACATCGGGCCGCCCCTACGTCGGATCCGGGTATCTCGAGGGCGCCTGTGAAATCGCTCATCTGGTAGGATGCCGGGACTCGCACAGCCGAAGATACGCCCCGGCCGTGCCGCGGGATGCAATCCTACCCCCGAATCGTGCCGCTGGCGTCCGCCGCCTCGAGCCGGTGACGAGTCGCCGGGTGCACAGGCCGGTTGGCTGTCGCGGCGGGCCGACAGCAGCGGCCCCCCCCGCCCCGGCAGCGCTGACGCACGAGACGCTGGCCCCGCACCCAGCCTGAGCTTCGGGCAACCAGTGGAAGAAGTTTTTCGCGCAAAGGGGGTAGACAAACTTTTCGCCCTGTGGCAGAGTCGGGTTGGACGATCCTTCCCGAAGGAGTGCCGATGCCCGAAGACCCTCGCCGTTTGGCCACGCTGCAGCAGAGCGGCCGAAGCTTCGAGCCGGAGGAGCTGGAGCAGATCTGCTGGACCGTGGAGAGTTTCCCGAGCTTGTCGCGCACGGAGCTTGCGCAGACGCTGTGTGAGCATCTGAAGTGGCGCACGGCCACTGGCAGCGCGAAGCTGGATGCTTGCCGGAAGCTGTTGGAGAAGCTGGAGAAGCAGGGGCGAGTGCGGCTGCCGGCGAAGCGGGCGTGCAGGAGGTCGGCGCGGGGCAACATACGCCGGGTCTATAGCCGCGAGACGGAGCCTGGAGAGCCCTTGGAGGGTCGGCTCGAGGAGTTGGGGGAGGTGAAGTTGGAAATCGTCGACAGCCGTGCGCAGACGCGACTATGGGCCGAGTATGTGGATCGCTACCACTACCTGGGCTACCGCCGGCCGTTCGGCTGCGCGGTGCGCTACTTCGTGAGGTGTGAGCAAGGACTTTTGGGTTGTGTGCTGTTGGCCGGAGCGGCCAAGGCGGTGACAGTGCGGGATCGGTGGATCGGTTGGAACGACTCGCAACGGCTCCAGCGGCTGGCGTGGGTGGTGAACAACACGCGGTTTTTGATCTTCCCGTGGATCCGGATTCGCCACCTGGCCAGCCACGTGTTGGGCCAGCTGCGGCGGCGGGTGCGAGAGGACTGGCAGCAGCTGTGGGGCTACCAGCCGGTGCTGCTGGAGACGTTCGTGGACCCGCAGCGTTTCCACGGCACCTGCTACCGGGCGGCGGGGTGGATCGAGTTGGGTTTGACCACCGGTGAGGGCCTGCGCCGCCCCGGGCGTCGTTACACCAGTACGCCGAAACGGATGTTCGTGCGCCCGGTGGTGCGGGAGTTCCGCCGTCAGCTGTGCGTGGTGGAAGGCAGCGGCCATGAGTAAGCCCTCCCGCCGTCCCGCGCGCGAACTTCAGAAGGCACGCCTCAGAGCTCAGAAGAAGCTGCGCCAGAAGCAGCGGGCCGAAGGGCTGGAGGTGTCGGGGCAGCCGACGCTGCCCAACCGCAAGAGTCAGCTGAGCACGCGCGAAGAAGAGCAGCAGCAGCGCCAGGATACGGTGGTGGAGCATTTCAAGGTTCTCGGCGACCAGCTGCGGCGGTTGATTCCACGGCTGGCGAAGATCCCGGATCCGCGAAACCCCAGAAAGACCAAGCACGTGCTGACGTCGGTGCTGGTTTACGGCATCCTGAGCTTCGTCTTTCAGATGGCCTCGCGGCGCGAGGCCAACCGCAAGATGACCCTGCCGATGTTCCAGGAGAACCTGAAGCTCTTGGTTCCGGAGCTGGAAGATCTACCCCACCACGATACGCTTTACCGCCTGTTGGCGCGCATCGATGTCGAGCAGATCCAGCAAGCGCATATGGACTTGGTCCAGGCCTTGATCCGGCGCAAGAAGTTCCGGCGCTACCGGATCGGCGGTTTCTACCCGATCGCGATCGATGGTACCCAGAAGTTGTTCCGTACCTGGCGCTTCGACGACCACGCGCTCGAGCGTCCGGTGGGCTCGGGGGAGGAGGCCTCCAAGCAGTACTACGTCGTCGTCGTCGAGGCCTGTCTGGCGTTTCGCAATGGCCTGGTGCTGCCCTTGCTGAGCGAGTTTCTGACCCTCCACGAAGGCGCCAGCCAGAGCGAGACTCAGGACTGCGAGTCGCAGGCCTTCAAACGGTTGGCCAAACGGCTCAAGCAGCACTTCCGGCGACTGAAGATCCTGCTGTTGCTCGACGGGCTGTATCCCAATGGCCCGATCATGGCGCTGTGCCGGCGCTACCATTGGCAGTTCATGATCGTCTTGCAGAACTCATCCCTGCCCAGGGTCTGGGAGGAGTTCGAGGGTCTCAAGCAGCTCCAGCCCAACAACCGTCGCCGTTTGCGGTGGGGCAACCGTCACCAGAGCTTCGTGTGGGTCAATGAAATCGAGTACACCTATGGTCGCCACGAAAGCCGGCAGTTGGTGATCCACATGGTGGTCTGCGAGGAGACCTGGGAGGAGGTGGCGCCCTCGGGCGAGATCGTGACCCACCGATCGCGCCATGCCTGGATCTCGAGCGAGCCTCTGAGCGAGCACAACCTGCACTCGCGCTGCAATCTGGCGGCGCGCCACCGCTGGGCCATCGAGACCAACATCCTGGTCGAGAAGCGCCACGGCTACCACTATGAGCACTGCTTTGCCTACAACTGGAACGCCATGAAAGGCTACCACTACTTGATGCGCTTGGGGCACTTCTTCAACGTCCTGGCTCGCTGCACCGAGCGCCTCCAAGAGGTGGTCCGGACTCTGGGAGTCCGTGGCTGGATCGACTTCCTGCGCGAGACGGTTGCCGGGCCTTGGCTGGACGCGCAACGGGTCCGGGCTCAACTCTCCCGGCGATTCCAGATACGCCTCGCCTAGCCCCTCCCCTGCAGCTGGGCTCCAGTCGCCCAGCCTGCCGAGGTACGCCTTGTGTACATCCGGGCATGGCGAGGCCCGGCTTCAGGACCGATTCCCTCGCCCTCGAACCGCTACGACACCGGTTTATCACCGCTCGCAGCAGAGGAAAGCTCTAGAGCTGGCTCTCTGAAGCCCGGGTCATGCCGGCGGAGTAAACCGGCTGACGCTCGTGCGTCAGGGCTGACTGAGCGCTCTGAGCCTTGACATCCTAGACCTCATAGGAGACACTAGCCATGTGCAAATGTCGGCGTCGTCAGAGCGAGCTCCAAGAGCTTGTTCGGCGGCTGGAGAGTCCGTCGTTCGTCCAGTAACGGCCAACCGCTCGAGCGGCTGTTGCCGACTGGAATCGAAGCGAGACTCGCAGAGTCGGCGTACGTGCCGATCGTTATCGCCTTCGCGCCCGCTGAGTCGATACCTGGAGATGGCGTTCCGTCGCCCTTGGGAGCGTCCCGTTAAGGGATAAAGGAAGAGCCTATCTCTAGCTACGTCCTAGTGAACGAGATTGCATGCCTCTACCGTTCCTCGGCTTGGCCATGGATCGCACCGGACAAGAACTAGGGAGAACAGAATGAAGACGACACACCATTGCGCATGGTCTTATGCTTGTCTTGCGGTCTTGGTGATAATCCCCTCACTTGCACAAGCCCAGGTCGGAAACAAAGGTGAGCGCCCGCAAGGAACCAAGCGCGAGTGGTACAACGGCGACCGGGAAGAATGGGTGTGGGTAGTTGGCGATGAAATCGCCGTGCTTCACGATATGCAGAAGACCAAAGCGCTGTCAGC
>JAAENP010000247.1 GCA_024224155.1 bacterium | reverse complement strand
GGAAGGCAAGGGCTTGTGCGGTCTTCTGTCTCCGAACCAGCCGCTCGAGCTCCTCCCGCTCCTCCGGGCTCAACTCGATGACCGGTGCGCCGGGTCCCCTGGGCATGTGTCGCCTCCTTTCAGAGGCGCTCCATTGTCGCTCAGGGACCAAGAAATACTGAGGCGGGATTTCCGCGTCAGGACACTAGCCCGACCAGGGGCTATCAAGACGCTTCAGGCTGCCATCCACAGCGGTGTGTCCGGATCGGGTCGTTCGAGGATCTCCCAGTAGCACGGCGGTGATCGCATCACAGCCGCACTGAGCAGTCGCTGGAACAGGAGCCCGCGGGATGCCGACCGCCGTCGGTTGAAGCGAAAGGCGAACTCCTCGACGTAGTTCTGCAGGTGCTTCCGAGAGACCGCGCCCTGGTGCGTGGTGAGAAGGACCCGATGGAGCAGAGCGAATACGCGGTGGATCCCCGGGAGGACGGTGTGAGCTCCTGCCGGGACCGTCTTCATGTTCGTGGCGATGTGCTTGTACCCGGCTTCCTTCGCGGGCCTTCGGTAGCTCCTCCAGTCGTCCGTGAGCAGGGTGGAGCCCGGCGCGACGTGCTCATGGAGAAACGCGCCCAGGCTTGTGGCCGATGCGCTCTCCACGGACTGGAGCCGAAGCCGCCCCCAGCCCTTCTTCCGTTTCACCTCGATCGCACCGGCAATCAGCGCCTTCTTCTTGCCGACCGTCGGTCGACCGGGATGGCCGTGCTCAACGCCTCCCTCCCACGTCTCGTCCGCTTCGACCACGCCGTGGAGCCTGGTCTTTGGTCGAGTGCCGACCGCGGCGCGGAGCTTGTGCAGCCAGGTCCAGGCCGTCGGGTAGCTGATCCCGAGCTGCCTTGAGAGATCCATGGCCGAGATGCCCTGCTTGCTGACCACGAAGAGGAACATCGCGAGGAACCACAGCCGAAGCGGCTTGCGGCTCCCGTGCATCACGGTGCCCGAGGTCAGAGAGATCTGCTTGTGGCAGGAGGTGCATTCGTCGAGGCGGCGGGAAGGCAGAAACCAGGCCCGCCGTCCTCCGCATCGGGGGCAGCGGAAGCCGCCTTCTCCATACTTCCAGCGGCGCAGCAACGCGGCACACGCACGATCGCTCGAGAACTTCCGGGTGAACTCGGGCAAGGTCCCAGGGAGGGAATCATCCCGGGGCAGGGGGATCACGTCTCCGAACATCGGCCACTCCTTTCGTCAGGCCGATGTTAGATCCCGGGTCCGACACGGAACCTGAGCCTTCTTGATAGCCCCTGCCGCGACCAATCGCGCCACTCGCGCGACGTGGACTCCGAGAGGAGGCGCGAGATGACGAAGACGAACTGCGAGCGCGAGCTGCCGGACATCGCCCACCCCATCGCCGTCCACGTGGGATGGCACCTGGACGGG
>JAAENP010000246.1 GCA_024224155.1 bacterium | reverse complement strand
CGGGTGGCCGGGGCGGGAGCCGCGGTCTCCGGGGGCGGGACGCTCGGCTCCTGTCCGTACAGCGTCGGGATCGTCACGTTCTCGTCGAGCGCCAGTCGGATCGGGCCCAGCCACTCCATCCGGGAGTCCTTGTGGCGGGCGCCGTTGCCGAGGTCGAGCATCGTATTCCCGTTCTGGTCCTCACTGTCCGCCGCGCCAGCCGTGCCGTCCGCGTCCCAATCGACAGGCTGGGCGCGGGCCGGACGGATCTCGCGGTCCTGGTCGAGTTGGCCGTTGGCATTGAAATCCTCGCCGTTCTCGAGCGAAGGATAGAGCCCGATGGTCGCGTCGAGCGGATCCGGTGCGTCTCCGAAGTCGCAACCGCCTGAATTCTGTCGCGCATAGTCACGAGACTCGGTGACCAGATCCTCCGGGTCAGTGGGTGGGTAGAGGAAGTTGGCGCCGGCCTTGTCGTCGCACAGGAGGTTTCTCTTCGCGATTCCGGCGGGCTGAGATGGAAACATGACGGTCTTGGTGTAGGACCGGCGCGTGCGTTGGCCGTTCAGCAGGGCCGGAACAAAGGGAGAGAAATCCGGATGGTTGAGGCCCAGCGCGTGGCCCATCTCGTGCAAGGCGGTGGTCTCGACGTCGAGCGATCCGGAGGGAGCCATCGCCGCTGTGCTCAGGTAGGAGTTACCCATCGGTATGAGCTGGGTGGCCACAGCCGTGTTG
>JAAENP010000245.1 GCA_024224155.1 bacterium | reverse complement strand
TCGCAAAGTAGCTGGAGCCTCAGACCCGAGCGCTTACTCCTCAGCGTAGCTACATCGGCGACTAGGCGATTGCGCAGCCCAAGGATGTCCCCTTCGGGCATGCAGCCGTAGCGGATCGTATGAAGTGCTGCCCCGGTCGTGTCGTGAAGAGTCACGGCCCCGCAGTAGGCCATGTGGAACTTCCGTTCGATCGGCCGCCGCGGTGCTCCCCTCTTGGGTCGACCGACCGGCCGAGGCCGAGGCTCCTCCATGGGGATACTGACGCGATCGAGAGAAATGCTGATCGAGCTCGCCTCTTCGGGCACCTCGTAGGCGTCGATCAAGGCATCCTCGATGTCCTCTCGATCCGCCACCGCGAGGGCCCCGACCAGGTGCGCCACCTTCTCGAAGCTCGAGCGCGAGTAGGGCAGCCGCCCATACTCTCGCGCGCTGGCTTCGGCTTCACGCGATGTCCCTTGCTGCACCGTATGGGCCATGGCCCGCGCTGCATGCGGAAGCCAGCCGTCCCCAACGACTCCCGCCCGCAAGCTCACCGCGTCCACCACCCTTCCTCCAGGCTGGCCCCCGCGTTGGCCCGATTGACGGTACAACGACCGCTCGATCGATACCGATCCGGCCATGGTGTGGTACGGCGCATCGCAGCGTCCCACCCGGTTGTAGCGAATGCCACCGATCACCACGGTCGGAACGTCGATGTCCAGCGACTGAAGGATCGCGCGGTGACTC
>JAAENP010000244.1 GCA_024224155.1 bacterium | reverse complement strand
GCCGTAACTACCACGTTGGAGTGGCCATCGATTTCGAGAGCCAAAGGTAGCGGCGAGAATGACCACACGATTCACGAGCGCAGGATCTGGATCTGGCGGCCGGGCTGCTACAGGCCTGGTCGTGGTCGCGGGCCTCGGCGTGCTTTCCGGCGCCTGCTCGCCGCCGTCGTCGCCTGCCGGAACAGAGGCACCCGCGCGGGAAGAGACGTCGCCTGAGACGGCGGGCCGTGAGCTACCGGTGACACGCATTCCGCATCGGGGCATGGCGGCCGAGGCCTACTTCTCGGCCGACGGTACGAAGCTCATCTTCAACGGCAAGGTCGACGACGAGCTCGACTACCACGTTCACACCATGAAGCTCGACGGCACCGAGTCGACACGGATCAACGACGTGGGGCGCGACGCCTGCTCGTTCTTCTTTCCCGAAGGCGACCGGTTGATCTGGACCTCGACCCGGGACCGGCTGGATCTTCCCGAAGGGGACTACTCGGATCCCGACGACTACCCGCAAGGAGCCGAGCTGTACACGTCGGCCCCGGACGGGAGCGACGTGCGCAGGCTCACTCAGAATGAGGTCTACGACGCGGAGGTTTCGGTATCGCCGGATGGACAGTGGATTCTCTTCAGCCGCCAGATCGACGGACTGTTGGATCTGTGGCGGATGCGCCCCGACGGTAGCGGTGAGGAACAGATCACCCACACTCCGGATTGGCAGGAGGGCGGATCGTTCTATCTCCCCGACAGCGAGACCATCCTCTATCGCGCCTGGAAAACGGAGGATCAGCCCCAGAGCCCGAAGCCGATGACGATCTTCACGATCCGGCACGACGGAACCGGACTACGGCAAGTGACGAACGACGGGGGCACTAACTGGGCCCCCCATCCCGGTCCGGACGGCGTCCACTTCGCCTTCGTCAAGGTGCTGCCGCCGCGCAACTTCGAGATCTACCTGGGCAACCTCGAAACCGGCGAGCAGACGCGCCTGACCTTCAGCGACGCCTTCGACGGCTTTCCGGCGATCTCACCAGACGGAAGGTCTCTAGTGTTTGCGTCCAGCCGCGACGCGGCGCCCGGCGAGCGTTCGATCGCGCTCTATTCCATGGACATTTCGTCGTTGGGTGTCGCGCTGCCGCTCGGCGGTCCCTAGGAAGAGGGGGCCTAGCAACAGCAGAGGTCGGTTCCG
>JAAENP010000243.1 GCA_024224155.1 bacterium | reverse complement strand
TCTCCCCGGACGGACTTCCACATCTCGGCAGAGAGCCGGTAGTACTCGAGCGCCTCGTCCGTAGCGTCGGCGCGGCGACGGAGCTCAGCCAGGTGGTCGAGCGTGATCGCGAGCAGCAGATTGCGGTCCGAAGCCGCCTGGTGGCTCTCGACTGCCATGAGCGCCCAGCGCGAGGCTTCTTCGATCTCGTCGAGTGCTGAGTAGTTCAGAGCAAGTCCGCGGGCGGCCGCGCCGATCCTTCGGTCCGATATCTCCAGGTGCTTCTGATAGATCGCCATCGCTCGCTCGCGAAGCTCGATCTCCTGACGCGGTTTGGGGTTGTGGAGATCGGCGAGCCGTTCGAGGGTGTCGGCCACCACCAGAGAGTCCGGGCCGTCAACGGTTTCGCGTTGAGCCAGCCCCTCCTGCACCAGACGAATCGCCTCGCTCCGCTGGCCCTGTTTCTTGAGCCGGTAGACCTCTTTCCAGTCGATCGGGCACTCACAATCGTCCACCACTTCGGGCTCGGGCTCCGGCAGGCGACCCAGGGCGACGAGCGTCTTGCGCAGCTCGCGGCGCTGGAACTCGTAGCCGCGGTGGTCGGCGCCCACGAGCGCAGGGATCGAAGGCAGGGGCGGTCGCGGCATGTAACGAGTCTAGTGGCCCCGGGTCGAAGGGAGTATGCCGGCGCTCACACCCGCCTCGAGAAGGGGCCGACGCTGGCCACGACGCGATCAATGCCTGCCCCTTCGGGTGGCGCATCAGTTCCTGCCCCGGGCGTAACCTATGGGTTGCTCCGAAAGAGGCACAGCCGGGGAAACCCGGTGCCGCAAAGCCACGGGTCCTCGCTTCCTCCGCGACGACACCCCGCCACGAAGGACCCCAAGACCGCCGAGCTGCCGAAGGGCTGCATTAGAGGAGGAGTCTGAACGTTCGAACCGGCAGACGGGAGGTACACTGGAACCCCTGTCAGCCCGGCCCGCACGTTTGGCCATGACCATCAACCGAGAACAAGAAGGCAGAACGATGATCCGAGGAATACGACAAGTCACTCTGCTGCTGTCAGTACTTGCTCTGGCGCTTCCAGTCGGAGCCCAGGATCAGCTACTTGGGGAGCCGGACGAGCGGACGGGGGGGCTCGCGCGGACCGACGATGCGCTCGCGCCCCTCGAGCCGCTGGCCGACATGCCCGACTTGATCCCAAAGGAGAAGGCGATAAACGCCTACAACCGGGGGCTCGAGTACCGCAACAAGGCGTGGAAGCTGGAGGAGCAGGCCGCCACGGCCGAGGGCGAGAAGGCGGCCAAGAAGGCGGCCAAGGCGCAGAAGTCCTACAAGGAAGCGATCGAGCAGTTCCGCATGGCGGTCAAGGAGGTGCCAGACTTCCACCAGGCCTTAGGCAGTCTCGGCTATGCCCTGCTCAAGACCGGGCAGTACGAGGAGGCGCTCGCGGCCTACGATCGGGCCCTGGCGATCGGCCCGCGCTATCCCGAGGCGATCGAGGAGCGCGGTGAGGCCTATCTGGGTCTCGACCGGATCGAGGAGGCCAAGGGCGCCTACATGAAGCTATTCCAGATCGATCGCGAGAGCGCCGCCGAGCTGATGATCGCCATGAAGCGCTGGCTGGACGAGCGGAGCAGCGACGCCGACGAGCTCTCCGCGGAGACCATCGAGGGCTTTGCGAGCTGGATCGAGGAGCGCAGCTAGCCGGTCGCCGAGGTGGTCGTCGTCGACGACGACTACAAGACCTATTACGTCATGGACGACGCGTCGGTGCGGGCGATGGCGGGCCAGGTCGGAGCGGCGCTCGACATGGCCAATGAGGCGCTCAAGAACGTTCCCGCTTCTTCCAGAGCATGATGGACTCTCTGCCAAGGATGCCGGGGCCGAGGATCCCTTCGGCGGAGCGGACTCCTGGACGCAGAACTTCCAAAACGGCTTTCCGGTCGTCACCATCGGCTACGGCGAGGACGGCGGGATCGAGGACGAGTCCAGCCTGCGCAGCGGCC
>JAAENP010000242.1 GCA_024224155.1 bacterium | reverse complement strand
TTCATCAGAATCAGGTAGGGCTGTTTGGTTTCCCGGTCGGTCCCCTCGATCCTGACGTCGCCGGTATGGCGGTCCCAGACATGAAACCGGTCACCGAAGAACTTCCAGGTCACGACGCGGGTCGCGTCCCAGGCCTGGCGCCCGCCCAGCCGCTCCATGACCCGGTCGGCGATCGCGATGGCCTCGGCGTCCGATTCAGCGGCGAGAAAACCCTCGGCCGCGGGGTTGTCGGATGAATCGGCGGGCAATCCATGAACAACCGCGGTGACCGCGAGCGCCGAGGCAAAGCTAGAGAAGGTCGTCTTTCTCATCAGGGAGCTCCTTCCGGAAGGGGTCCCTATCGTAGTGTGGTTGCCGGCCGAGGGTCCACACCCG
This sequence comes from bacterium, assembly GCA_024224155.1. Taxonomy (NCBI): domain Bacteria; species bacterium. The sequence continues at coordinate 2,129 of JAAENP010000242.1, read as the reverse complement.
CGGTTTCGCTAGGATCGCTCGACAATGACGCGACCGAAGCCACGAGCGAGATTCTGGCCGACGCCCATGGCCGCGCTGCTGCTGGTCAGCCTGGGCCTCGCCCCGGGCTCCTGCGGGGCCGACGGCGTCGAGCGACCGGAGAGGCCGCCGGATGCCGACCTGGTCGAGCTCTTCAAGCATGAGGGGGTCGCCTGGATTCGCGCCCAGCGAGAGCACTACCGCCCCCGGGCGACGCCGCTGTCAGAAGAAGACCGCGACAAGCTGTCGGCGTACTTTTCCCAGCAGGTGCTCGACCGGGCAAGAGTGCTGGTCGTGAGAGGCTTCGACAATCCCGGCTTCTTCTCGGTCTTCGAGGAGCGCGGTGAGCCGCATCCGATCGACCTGCGGCGAGCGAGCGCCATGGCGCTGGTAGATACGATCCTGGTAGCGAAAAGCGCGGCCGGGGGGCCCTTGCGGGACCGGCTGCTGTTTCATGAGCTGGTACACATGGTGCAGTACGAGCTCCTCGGGCTCGAGGACTACATGGATAGATACGTCGACGGCTGGGCGCAGAGTGGCCGGGACTATCGGGAGATACCGCACGAACGGCAGGCTTTCGATCTTGCTGCACGATTCCGGAGATCGGCCGGAGACGCCTTCTCGGTCGAGACGGAGGTGCGCTCTCGATTCGGCATCGCCGTCGGCGACGCTCCGGACTAGTGTTCCGTGCGGGAAGTTCGTTGCCTAGGCCTGGTCGCCCTCCGCGTCGCTGGCGAGGCGCAGCGACGAAGGACTAGCGGGCCTAATCCGAGGAGATGCAACGACGGCAGCGGAGTGGAGGGTCGCAGGAGTGGGTAGCGTACTTCCCGCACGGGACACTGGCCCCGGCGGCGGAATTCTCCCGGCCGATGTGCCGGTTGCGCTCGAACGTTACGTTCTTCACTACCGGAACCTGCCGGACCCCGTATGATCTGAGAGGTTGGTAAAGGCCATCCAACCGGTGTCGGCTTGTCATGAAGAACATCGAAACACTGATCATCGACGACGATCTCCAGATGCGGCTGACGGTCGAGCTGGCGCTCGAGGGTGAGGGCTTCACGCCGACGTTCGCCGCGACCGCCGAGGAGGGGCTGGAGGTGGCCAAGGGCCGCAATTTCGAGGTCGTCCTGCTCGACCTGCACCTGCCAGGCATGAACGGTCTCGAGATGCTGGCGAATCTGCGCGAGTTGCCGCAGCCTCCGGAGACGGTCGTGCTGACCGGCCGACCCGATCTGGATACCGCCGTCGAGGCGATCAAGCTCGGTGCCCACGACTATCTGTCGAAGCCGTTCGACGCTTTCAAGCTGGTGTCGACGCTCAAGAACGCCGCGGGCAAGTACAGACTCAGCCGCGAGAACGCCGCATTGAAGCACGCGGTGTCGCGGCACCTCCCGAGTCCCGGCGGGCTGGTGGTCGCGGACAGCGAAGAGATGAAGGCGGTCTTGCGAGTCATCGAGAGAATCGCGCCCTCGGACGCGTCAGTGCTGATCCAGGGTGAAACCGGCGCCGGCAAGGGTCTGATGGCCAAGCTGATTCACAGCCGAAGTCAGCGCTCGAGCGAGCCGCATCTGCACATCAACTGCAGCGCGCTCAGCGATACCCTGCTCGAGAGCGAGCTCTTCGGTCACGAGAAAGGCTCGTTTACCGGAGCCGCGACCGCCAAACCCGGACTGTTCGAGGTCGCCGATGGCGGCACGCTCTTCCTGGACGAAGTCGCCGAGATGAGCCCCGCCATGCAGGCCAAGCTCCTTCAGGTGCTGGACAATGGCGAATTGCGCCGGGTTGGAGGTACCTCGTTCGTGAACGTGGACGTTCGCATTATCTCGGCCACCAACAAAGACCTCGAGCGGGAGATAGCCGACGGCCGTTTCCGACGCGACCTGTTGTTCAGACTGAATGTCGTCAATCTGAAGCTGCCGCCTCTGCGCAGCCGGCGGGAAGACATTCCGGCTCTGGTCCACATGTACCTCGATCGTTACCGATTGCCGGGAGAGCCGGTCAAGACGCTGGCTCCGCCGGCGATGGAGAGATTGGCCGAGTACTCGTGGCCCGGCAACGTCCGCGAGCTGGCCAACGTGATCGAGGGACTGGTGCTTCTGACTCAGGACGGT
>JAAENP010000241.1 GCA_024224155.1 bacterium | reverse complement strand
TTCGAGGACGCTATCGTGGTCTCGGAGCAATTGGTCAAGGAGGACAAGTACACCTCGATCCACATCGAGGAGTTCGAGACCTCTGCTCGGGACACCAAGCTCGGTCCCGAGGAGATCACCCGCGACATCCCGAACGTCTCGGAGTCGGCACTCAAGGACCTCGACGAGAGCGGCATCATCCGCATCGGCGCCAAGGCCGGTGCCGGCGACATCCTGGTCGGCAAGGTCACGCCCAAGGGCGAGACCCAGCTGACGCCGGAGGAGAAGCTGCTGCGGGCGATCTTCGGCGAGAAGGCGGGCGACGTCCGCGACGCCAGCCTCAAGGTGCCGCCGGGCATCGAGGGCATGGTGGTCGACGTCAAGATCTTCTCGCGCAAGGGCGTCGAGAAGGACCACCGGGCCCAGGAGATCGAGGAAGAGGAGATCGCCCGGCTGCAGAAGAACATCAAGGACGAGGTGCGGATTCTCACCGAGGAGCGCAACAAGAAGATCCTCGACTTCCTGGCCGGCGACAAAGTCCTTGCCGACGTCTCGACGCGGGACGGCGAGCCGCTGCTGGGGAAGGGCCAGAAGATCACCCATCAAGCGCTCTCGCGACTGACCCGGGCGGAGATCCTGCGCCTGCCGCTGGGCGATTCCAAGAAGCACGACACGGTGGAGAAGATCTACCGCAAGACGGAATCGCACATCGACGTCATCCACCGGGTCAACGAGGAACGGGTGGCGCTGTTGCAGAAGGGCGACGAGCTGCCCCCCGGCGTCATCAAGCTGGTCAAGGTCTACGTCGCCATGAAGCGCAAGCTCCAGGTCGGAGACAAGATGGCCGGCCGCCACGGCAACAAGGGCGTCATTTCGAGGATCCTCCCCGAAGAGGACTTGCCCTATATGCCGGACGGTACGCCGGTCGAGATCGTGCTCAATCCCCTCGGCGTGCCGAGCCGGATGAACGTCGGCCAGATCCTGGAGACCCATCTGGGGTGGGCCGGCAAGGCGCTCGGGGTGAAGTTCGCGACGCCGGTCTTCGACGGCGCCAGCGAGAAGCTGCTGAAGGAGTACATGTCCGAAGCCGGCCTGCCGTCGTCGGGCAAGACGCGGCTCTATGACGGCGTGACCGGAGAGGAGCTCGAGCAGAAGGTCGCGGTCGGCTACATCTACATGCTCAAGCTCTCGCACCTGGTCGACGACAAGATCCACGCGCGGTCGATCGGTCCCTACTCGCTGATCACCCAGCAGCCCCTGGGCGGCAAGGCGCAGTTCGGCGGCCAGCGTTTCGGGGAAATGGAGGTCTGGGCGCTCGAAGCCTACGGCGCGGCCTACACGCTGCAGGAGCTGCTGACCGTCAAGTCCGACGACGTCGAGGGACGCAGCCGCGTCTACGAAGCGATCGTCAAGGGCGAAGTTCCCGAGGATCCGGGGCTGCCGGAATCGTTCAACGTGCTGGTTCGCGAGCTGCAGAGCCTGTGCCTGGACGTCGAGCTGCTCAAGGCGTAGAAGTATAGAGCTTCGTTTTCAGCGAGGAGGCAACGTTGCAGTCACACCACTTTTTCGATAAGCCGCAGTCGCTCAGGGACTTCAACTCCATCCGCATCTCGGTGGCATCGCCGGACAAGATCGGCTCCTGGAGCTTCGGCGAGGTCACCAAGGCGGAGACCATCAACTACCGCACCTTCAAGCCGGAGCGGGACGGTCTCTTCTGCGCCAAGATCTTCGGTCCGGTCGTCGACTGGGAGTGCCTGTGCGGCAAGTACAAGCGCATGAAACACCGTGGCGTCATCTGCGACAAGTGTGGCGTCGAGGTCACTCGCTCGCGCGTCCGCCGCGAGCGGATGGGGCATATCGAGCTCGCCGCTCCGGTGTCTCACGTCTGGTTCTTCAAGGGTCTGCCGTCCCGCATCGGCCAGCTGGTCGATCTCAGTCTCCGCGATCTCGAACGCATCCTCTATTTCGAGAGCTACGTCGTCGTCGATCCGGGCGAAACCGAGCACGCCGTCGGTGAGCTCCTGACCGAAGAGGCCTATCGCGAAGTGATGCGCGAGTACCCGGATGACGAGACCTTCGACGCTCGCATGGGTGCCGAGGCGATCAGAGACCTCCTGAGTCGCATCGATCCCGATGAGCTCAGCGAGGAGCTGCGCATCGTCATGCGGACCGAGACCAGCCAGATCCGGCGCCTCAAGGCGGCCAAGCGTCTCAAGGTCGTCGACGCCTTCCGCAAGAGCGGGCACCGTCCGGAGTGGATGATTCTCGAGGTCATTCCGGTGATCCCGCCTGAGCTGCGACCTCTCGTGCCGCTCGATGGCGGCCGCTTCGCCACCAGTGATCTCAACGATCTCTATCGGCGGGTGATTAACCGCAACAACCGGCTGCGCAAGCTTCTCGAGCTCCACGCGCCGGAGGTCATCGTGCGCAACGAGAAGCGCATGCTGCAGGAAGCGGTCGACGCACTGTTCGACAACGGACGTCGTGGAAGAGTCCTCAAGGGCTCCAACAACCGGCCGCTGAAGTCGCTCTCGGATACCCTCAAGGGCAAGCAAGGCCGTTTCCGCCAGAACCTACTGGGCAAGCGCGTGGACTACTCCGGCCGTTCGGTGATCGTCGTCGGTCCCGAGCTCAAGCTCAACCAGTGCGGCCTTCCCAAGAAGATGGCGCTCGAGCTGTTCAAGCCTTTTATCTACAACCGACTGGAGGCCAAAGAGCTGGTCGGGACGATCAAGGCTGCCAAGGAGATGGTGGAGCGAGAGGAAGACGCGGTCTGGGATGCCCTGGAAGAAGTCATCAGCGACCATCCAGTGCTTCTCAATCGCGCGCCGACCCTGCATCGCCTGGGCATTCAGGCCTTCGAGCCGACCCTTGTCGAGGGCAAGGCAATCAAGATCCATCCTCTCGTCTGCGCGGCGTTCAACGCCGATTTCGACGGCGACCAGATGGCCGTGCACGTGCCGCTGTCGACGAAGGCGCAGATCGAGAGCCACGTGCTCATGCTGTCGGCCAACAACATCCTCTCGCCCGCCAACGGGCGGCCGCTGGCGGTCCCGAGTCAGGACATGGTTCTGGGCGGGTACTACCTCACGATGCGCAAGGAAGGTGCCAAGGGAGAGGGGCGTCTGTTCTCGGACTTCGACGCGGTGACCCTGGCGCTCCACGAGGGGCTGGTCGAGACTCAGAGCCAGGTTCGGGTTCGATACACCGGTCCGTACATCAACCTGCAGCCCCAGTACAACGACCAGGATGTCATGCACGGTGAGCTCGAGCAGCTCGATGGCGCGATCATCGAGACCACGGTCGGCCGGGTGATCTTCAACTCGCACCTGCCGGAGGAGCTTCCGTTCGTGAACGGTCTGCTCAAGAAGCGGGGGCTTCAGGAGCTGGTCGGTTACTCCTACGTAAACCACGGCCACGAGTTGACCGTGAAGATGCTCGACGACATCAAGGAGGTCTGCTTCTACTACGCCACCAAGGCCGGTGTGTCCTTCGGCATCGACGACATGCTGATTCCGAGCGCCAAGGTCAAGCTGATCGATAGAGCTCGCAAGCAGGTTCTCCAGATCGAGAAGCAGCGCACCGGCGGTGTGATCACGGCCGGTGAGCGGCACAACAAGATCATCGACATCTGGCACCGGGTAACGGAGAGCGTCTCCGAGGAGATGTTCGTCGAGATGGCGGCGGCCGAGGATATGTCAGGCGAGTTCAACCCGATTCGGCTGATGGCCGATTCGGGCGCGCGGGGCTCGCGCGAGCAGGTCCGACAGCTGGCGGGTATGCGTGGTCTGATGTCCAAGCCCTCGGGAGAGATCATCGAAACCCCGATTACGGCCAACTTCCGTGAAGGCCTATCGGTCATCCAGTACTTTATTTCGACCCACGGCGCTCGCAAGGGCCTGGCCGACACCGCGCTCAAGACGGCCGACTCCGGCTACCTGACGCGCCGGCTCGTTGACGTGGCCCAGGACGTCATCGTCACCGCGGAAGACTGCGGCACCTTCGACGGCATCGTGGTCGGGGCGATCATGGAGGGTGGCGACATCCTCGAGCCGCTCCGCGACCGGATCGTCGGGCGCTTCAGCCAGGACACGATCTTCGATCCCACCCAGGGAGAGAAGCTGATCGACGTGGGCGAGTTCGTCACCAGCGAGAAGGCCGGCCAGATTCAGGCGGCCGGTATCGAGCGGGTGAGGATTCGCTCGGTCCTGACCTGCGAGACCCGGCGCGGGGTGTGTCAGGCATGCTACGGGCGCAATCTCGCGACCGGCAGCGTGGTCGACATCGGCGAGGCCGTCGGCGTCATCGCCGCGCAGTCGATCGGTGAGCCCGGCACCCAGCTGACCATGCGTACCTTCCACTACGGTGGTACCGCGAGCCGCGTGTCCGAGCAGTCCAAGCATCACGTCAAGAGACCTGGCCGGGTCAAGTTCATCAACGTCAACACGGTAGAGAGCAAGAACAAGGAGCTGGTCGTCGTGAACCGCAACGGCAAGCTGGTCGTGGTCGACGACAAGGGCCGCGAGCTCGAGCGTTACGCGCTTACCTACGGTTCCCATCTCCTGGTTCGGGAAGGCGACGAGGTCGAGCCCGGGCAGGCGGCGGTCGAGTGGGATCCTTTCACTTCGGCTGTCCTCACCGAGATCGCCGGTACAGTACGTTTTCACGACATTCTCGAGGGCGAAAATGTCCGCGAAGAGACCGATCGGGTCACCGGCCTGTCCCAGCGCATCATCGTGGACTCGCCGCAGGCCGAGAAGCGCGCCCCGGCGATCGAGGTCACGAGTCGAGGCAAAGAGGAGCGCCGCTATCTCTTGCCGACCGGGTCCCACCTCGTGGTCCAAGACGGCCAACGAGTGAATCCGGGCGATGTTCTCGTCAAGATCCCGCGCGAGACCACGAAGACCAAGGACATCACCGGCGGTCTGCCGCGCGTGGTCGAGCTGTTCGAGGCTCGCAACCCCAAGGAGCCGGCGATCATCAGCGAGATCGACGGCGAGGTCCACCTCGGCGAGATCAAGAAGGGGATGCGCGAGGTCCAGGTCAGGAGTGATTCCGGCGAGGCGCGCGAGTACCTGGTCCCGCGGACCATTCACGTCAACGTCCAGGAGGGCGAGCGGATCGCAGCCGGCGATCCACTGATCGACGGTGCCATCAACCCCCACGACATCCTCCAGGTGCTCGGCGAGACCGAGCTCCAGAGGTACCTCGTCGACAAAATCCAGGAGGTCTACCGCTCTCAGAGCGTGGCCATCAACGACAAGCACATCGAGGTCATCGTCCGTCAGATGATGCGCTCGGTGAAGATCGTTGAGGTCGGCGACACCGAGTTCCTGATCGACGAGCAGGTCGACCGCTGGAGGTTCCGCGAAGAGAACGAGCGGGTTCTGGCCGCAGGGGGCACCCCGGCGATCGGCAAGCCCATGCTGCAAGGTATTACAAAGGCTTCGCTGTCGACCCAGAGCTTCATTTCGGCCGCCAGCTTCCAAGAAACCACGCGGGTTCTGACTGAAGCCGCGATTTCGGGCAAGGTCGACCACCTCTTGGGGCTGAAGGAGAACGTCATCGTGGGCCGATTGATCCCGGCCGGTACGGGCATGGAGAGATACCACGACTTCCACGTCACAGAAGAGGTCATCGAGGTCGAGGACGAGGAAGATTCCATGCTCTTCGAGTTCGGAGAAGACGAGATCCGGGCCTTGCCGCAGGAGGTCGCCGAACCGAAGTAGAGTCTTGACTAAGCAGCCGTACGGTTGCTAACCTTCGCCTTCCGCTCTGTGGTCCCCTTGAGGAGGGGACCCGCCAGGGTTTCTGTCTTTTTACAGCCCCCCTGACAAGTCGCTCGAGAGTGCGAAAGAGCGGTTTCGCGTGCCGACAGGTGCGCACCGGTTTTAGGAGTACTTGAGGAATGCCAACGATTTATCAGCTCGTGCGCAAGGGGCGCGAAAAGCAGGTCGCGAAGACCAAGAGTCCGGCTCTGCAGCGCTCGCCGCAGAAACGCGGCGTCTGTGTTCGCGTCTACACCCAGACTCCCAAGAAGCCGAATTCGGCGCTGCGCAAGGTGGCGCGCGTGCGGCTCACGAATGGGATCGAGGTGACGACCTACATCCCGGGTGTCGGGCACAATCTGCAGGAGCATTCGATCGTCTTGATTCGCGGTGGTCGCGTAAAGGACCTCCCCGGCGTTCGCTATCACGTCGTGCGCGGCACGCTCGACGCGGTCGGAGTCGACGATCGACGCCAAAGCCGTTCGAAGTACGGCGCCAAGCGACCGAAGGCCTAAGGAGAGTAGTTAGATGTCGAGACGTGGCGCAATTCCCAAGCGAGAGATCCTGCCGGATCCTCTGTACAACTCGCAGCTTGTGACGAAGTTCGTCAGCGTGCTCATGAAAGACGGCAAGAAGAGCACGGCCGAGCGGTTGCTCTACAAGGCCCTGGAGACGATTCGCGAACGAACGGACGATGATCCAATGAAGGTCTTCAAGAAGGCGATCGAGAACGTCAAGCCCGCGGTCGAGGTGAAGTCCCGGCGGGTCGGCGGTTCGACCTATCAGGTGCCGATCGAAGTTCGCCCGAACCGGCGGCTGGCCCTTTCGTTGCGCTGGTTGCTGAAGAGTGCCGCGAGCCGAGGCGAGAAGACCATGGACATGCGCCTGGCGGGCGAGTTCATGGACGCTGCCGAGAACCGTGGCGCGGCAATGAAGAAGAAGGACGACACGCACAGGATGGCGGAGGCCAACAAGGCGTTCGCGCACTATCGCTGGTAAGACGTTTCTCGTAGACATAGAAATAGCGGAAACTCGGTTTCAGCGACAGCGGTTGTCCGCTGTCGCTGTCGTGCCTAAAAAGGCCGGGCCGAAAACCAAGAACAGACGAAGAACTCAAGAGCAGAATCATGTCCCGGCAAGTGGCACTCGACCAAACGCGAAATATCGGCATCATGGCCCACATCGATGCCGGTAAGACGACAACGACCGAGCGCATCCTCTATTACACCGGTGTGAACTACAAGATCGGTGAGGTGCACGAGGGCACCGCGACGATGGACTGGATGGTCCAGGAGCAGGAGCGGGGAATCACAATCACTGCTGCGGCGACGACGTGTTTCTGGAACGACTTCCGGATCAACATCATCGACACTCCCGGACATGTCGACTTCACGGCCGAGGTCGAACGGTCACTCCGCGTCCTCGACGGCGCCGTGGCGGTCTTCGATGCGGTTGCCGGAGTCGAGCCGCAGTCCGAGACGGTCTGGCGGCAGGCCGACCGCTACGGCGTGCCCAGAATCGCCTTTGTCAACAAGATGGACCGCGTCGGTGCCGACTTCGATCGCTGCGTCGACATGATGAAGTCCCGCCTCGGTGCTTCGCCGGTGCCGATTCAGATTCCCTGGGGCGCCGAGGACAACCTGAAGGGCGTGATCGACCTGGTCGAGATGCGCGGCATTCTCTACAAGGACGAGAACCTGGGAGCCGAGTTCGAGCTGGTCGACATCCCGGACGAGCTCAAGGAGAGGGCACTCGATCTGCGCGAGAAGATGGTCGAGGCGATCGCCGAGACCGACGACGGCCTGCTTGAGAAGTACCTGTCGGGCGAAGAGATCACGGTCGAGGATTTGAAAAATGCGCTGCGCCAGGCCACGGTGAACAACGGTCTTCAGCCCGTCATGTGCGGCAGCGCGTTCAAGAACAAAGGCGTCCAGCCGCTACTGGACGGAGTGATCGACTACCTGCCTTCGCCGTTGGATGTGCCTCCGGTCGAGGGCACCGACACGCTCGGAGCCGTGCTCGAGCGGCCGGCGAGCGACGACGAACCCTTTGCGGCGCTTGTTTTCAAGATCATGACCGACCCCTTCGTCGGTCAGCTGGCCTACATCCGGGTCTACTCCGGACACGTCGAGCAGGGCATGTCGATCCTGAACGTGTCGAGCGGCAAGAAGGAACGGATCGGCCGCCTTCTCAAGATGCACGCGAACAAGCGCGAAGAGGTGTCGGAGGTCTGGGCCGGCGACATCGCCGCTGCGGTAGGTCTGAAGAACGTCAAGACCGGAGACACGATTTGCGATCCGAAGTCCGAGATCGTGCTCGAGGCGATGACGTTCCCCGAGCCGGTGATCTCGGTCTCGATCGAGCCCAAGACGAAGGCCGATCAGGAGAAGCTGGCGCTCTCACTGGACAAGCTCCAGCAGGAAGATCCGACGTTTCGGGTTCATACCGAGCCGGACACCGGCCAGACCCTGATTTCGGGCATGGGCGAGCTCCATCTCGAGATCTTGACGGATCGGCTACTGCGGGAGTTCAAGGTCGGTGCGACTGTCGGCCGTCCGCAGGTTGCCTACAAGGAGAGCCTTACTGCCGAAGCCGCTGGCGAGGGGCGTTTCGTGCGCCAGAGCGGCGGCCGCGGCCAGTTCGGCCACTGCAAGGTCCGGGTCCGCCCGACCGATGTCGACTTCAAGTTCGAGAACCGAATCACCGGTGGTGCGATCCCGCGCGAGTTCATCAAGCCGGTGGAGCAGGGCATTCGAGAGGCCATGGAATCCGGCACGCTGGCCGGATATCCGGTGACCGGCGTCGAGGTGGAGCTGTACGACGGCACGTTCCACGAGGTGGACTCGTCCGAGGTCGCCTTCAAGATCGCCGGTTCCATGGCCTTCCAGGATGCCGCCAAGAAGGCGAGCCCGGCGCTTCTCGAGCCCACCATGGCGGTCGAGGTGGTCACACCGGAGGACTACATGGGAGATGTGATCGGAGATATCACTTCGCGTCGTGGCCGGGTCCAGAGCATGGAAGCGCGCGGCAATGCCCAGGTCATCAAGTGCATGGTGCCGCTCGCCGAGATGTTCGGCTACGCCACGGACTTGCGCTCCCGCACCCAAGGGCGGGCCACGTACACGATGCAGTTCGCGAGCTACGAGCAGGCTCCCAAGACGATCAGCGAAGAGGTCGTGGCCAAGGCGGCCGGATAACCCGGCGGGATAGCAGTCAACCAACCGACAAGCAGACGAATCAAGCAGAGGAAATCAAGGAAACCGGAGGACGAGGGCATGGCGAAGGAGAAGTTTGAGCGGACGAAGCCGCACGTGAATATCGGCACGATCGGTCACGTGGATCACGGCAAGACGACGTTGACGGCGGCGATCACGAAGCAGTTGGCGACGAAGGGCCTGGCGGAGTTCACGGCGTTCGACGACATCGACAAGGCGCCGGAGGAGCGCGAGCGTGGGATCACGATCGCGACGGCGCATGTGGAGTATCAGACGGAGAACCGTCACTACGCGCATGTGGACTGCCCGGGCCATGCGGA
>JAAENP010000240.1 GCA_024224155.1 bacterium | reverse complement strand
GGGACAAGAAAGGGGTGGTGCGTAGATATTCAGGGACGGGTCTCGAGGCCGCCACACCCTTCGAGGTGGTCGGAGACCACCTCGAAGGGTAGGGAGACCCGGCGTTGCCGTTGCCCGTTGGCTTCCTGGAGAAGCCGTTGTAGGCTTCGGCCGATGACAAGGCCGCTCCCAGCTCTCCTCCTTTTAGCTCTGGGTGCTCTCGTCGGGTGCGGCAGTTCCACCGAGCCTCTCGAGACGCCGCTGGTCTTCGAAGGCGAGCTCGCTTTCCAGGGCAGCGAGTTCCACAATTTTACCGTGGTCGCCGAAGGCACGATCCGAATCGAGGTGGTCCGGTTGCAGCAGAAGGCAGTCGAAGGGGAGGGGCCCGTGGGCTTCGATCTTCCGGTAGGTGTGGGGTTGGGACGGCCCGCGGAAGATCAATGTCAAGCGCGCACCTCCGATCGTGCCAACGAGGGCGACCTGCTGGTTTTCGGCCTCCCCGGCGCCGAGTTCTGTGTCCTCGTGTTTGACGTCGGGACGTTACTTCCCGACCAGGTCGTCGAGTACGCCTTGTCCGTGTCTGCCGGGTAGAAGACTCAGCGGTCATCTTGCGGCGTTCCGGCTCGGGTTATGCCCGGAACGTCAGCCGTCTGACGGCAGTCCATTCTCTTGGGAGAAGCGAATCGATGAAGATCCAGAATCGACTCAGAACGCCGATCGGTGTGGCTATGGCGCTTGTGATGGTCGTCCTTGTCTCGGCTGGGCCGGCGCTCGCGCAAGACGAGGAAGAACCGAAGCTGGGATGGTTCGACACCGCGGAGTTCTCCCTCCTTGCGAGTGGCGGCAACACGGAAGTACAGACGATTGCTCTGCGCAACACGGTCATCCGCCGATGGGATAGCTCTTCGTTGGAAATCGCTCTGGGTGGCGTTCGTTCAGAGACCACTATAATCTCGCGCGTTGCGGTCGGAAGCCCGGCCGACTTCAGGGTGATCGAGACTCGCGACACGGCGCTTACGGCCGAGAACTACCTTCTGCGCGGGCGCTATGACCACCGTCTTTCGGAGAAGTTCTTCTGGTTCGCGGGCGCGGGCTGGGACAAGAACGAGTTTGCCGGGATCGACAGCCGCTTCAGCGCCTTTGCGGGCGTGGGTCATGTTTGGTTCGAGCGGGAGAACGCTCGGTTTCGGACCGACTACGGGGTCACCCTCACCGATCAAGACGACGTCTCGGGAGCCACTTCGAGCTTTGCCGGTGTGCGTCTGTCCTACGACTACTGGCGTCAGATCAACGCCGCGACATCCTTCGACAGCGATCTGATCCTCGACGAGAACGCCGATGACAGCTCGGACTATCGCGCCGATCTGACCAACTCGGTGAGCGCGGCCCTGAGCGAGAGGCTGGCGCTCAAGGCGAGTCTGCAGCTGCTCTACGACAATCGGCCCGCGTTGACCGAAGTCCCTCTGATCCAGGGCGATTTCGTCGACGGCACTCGGGTGTTGGCGGAGCTCGACAGTCTGGACTCGACTCTGACGGTCTCACTGGTCGCCAATTTCTAGCCCGACTCCGCGCGGCACTCTAGGGTCTCTGAACCCAGGTGTCTCCAACCACAGGCAGACGGTCGACACGGAGGGAGACCGTCAGAACCGTGCTACTCTGCGCCGTCCCATCGGGGACACGATTCCTTTGTGTCCCCTCCCGACTTCAACCCGGAGCCCCCATGTCTTCCCTTGCATCCCAAGTCCGTCCCGATCTGCGCAATCTGGCCATCATCGCTCATGTGGATCACGGCAAGACGACCCTGGTCGACGCCATGCTCTGGCAGAGCGGAACCTTCCGCGAGAACCAAGACGTGGGCGTTCGCGTCATGGACTCGATTGATCTCGAGCGCGAGAAGGGCATCACGATCATGGCCAAGAACACGGCCATCCTCTACGGCGAGACCAAGATCAACATCGTTGACACACCCGGTCACGCGGATTTCGGAGGGGAGGTCGAGCGCACTCTCAAGCTCGTGGACGGCGTCCTGCTCCTGGTCGATGCCAGTGAGGGGCCACTGCCTCAAACTCGGTTCGTGCTGCGCAAGGCGCTCGAGGCCGAGCTCGCCCCGATCGTGGTTATCAACAAAATCGACCGGCCCGATGCTCGGATCAAGGAAGTCCTGGACGAGGTCTACGATCTCTTCATCGATCTCGATGCCAGCGAAGAGCAGCTCGACTTTCCGGTCCTCTACTCGAATGCTCGCGACGGCATCTGCCGAACCGAGGCGAATGGAGAGGATCAGACTCTCCAGCCATTGTTCGAGGAGATCCTGCGGACCGTGCCCGCACCGGTGTTCGAGCCGGGGCATCCTTTACAGCTGCTGGTGACCACGCTCGATTACGACGATTACGTCGGCAGGTTGGCCATCGGACGCATGTTCCAGGGGGAGATCGCCAAGAGCCAACTGATCGGACGGTGTCGCCACGACGGCGAAGTCGAGGCGGCCAAAGTCGGGCGTCTCTACGGCTACGACGGCCTTGCTCGGGTGGAGATCGAACGGGCCGCTCCGGGAGACATCGTAGCCGTCGCGGGCTTCGAGGAGGTGGCCATCGGCGAGACCCTCACCGATCTCGAAGATCCGCGGCCGCTGCCGGCCATCAGCATCGACGAGCCGACGCTGGCGATGGTGTTTTCGGTCAGCGACTCGCCGATCGCCGGTCGTGAGGGTAAGTACGTGACTTCGAGCAAGCTCAAGGAACGGCTGGTCAGGGAGACGTGGACCAACGTCTCGATTCGCGTCGAGGAGGCGGCGGAAGCGCGAGGCTTCGTGGTCGCTGGTCGTGGAGAGCTGCAGCTCGCTATTCTCATTGAGATGATGCGCCGGGAGGGCTACGAGTTCTCGGTTGGGCGACCCGAGGTGCTGACGCGGAGTGAAAACGGCCGGCTTCAGGAGCCCATCGAAAAGTTGATCGTGGATTGCCCGGAGGATTTCGTCGGGGTCGTCACACAGAGACTCGGCACACGCCGCGGGCGCATGATGAGCATGGTGAATCATGGCAGCGGGCGGGTGCGGATCGAGTTCGAAGTGCCGACCCGCGGTCTGATCGGTTTTCGAACCGACTTTCTGACCGATACTCGGGGAACCGGAATCATGAATCATCTGTTCGACCGGTTCGGTCCGTGGGAAGGTGACATTCCCCAGAGGATGACCGGCGCGCTGGTGGCCGATCGAACCGGGCGAGTGACCGGTTTCGCCGTTGAACACCTGCAGCCGCGAGGCGTCTTCTTCGTTTCTCCTGGCGATGACGTCTATGAAGGGATGATCGTCGGCGAGCACTCGCGTTCCGGCGACCTGGACGTGAACATCACCAAGGAGAAGAAACTCACCAACATGCGCGCGGCCGCGGCGGATGAGCTCATCCGGTTGGTGCCGCCCAAGCCCCTGAGCCTCGAGCAGGCGATCGAGTTCATCGCCGAAGACGAGCTCATCGAAGTCACGCCGGCAGCCTTCCGATTGCGCAAGCGGATCCTCCCCGCGAACCGGCGCAAGTAGCTGCGCCTCAAGCGTTTCCTGGACAAAACGTCCGTTTTGCCCTATGCTCTTATTGCACGAGAGCAGGGTGCCCCGTTCGGGGCGCGCTAACCCTGAGAAACCCGAGTCTTTTCAGAAACAGTCGCTTTTCCCAAACTCCCATTAGGTGAGGCTCCCGTCGAGGGTTCCGAACGTGAGGAACCAGTTTCAGTAACTGTGCGCCGATCAGCATTTGCCCGAGCGCACTCATTGCAAGGATTGAGAGCTAGAAGAAAATGAAGAAAATCTACGTGGGCAATCTGCCCTACAGTGCAACCGACCAAGAGATCCGAGAGCTATTCGGAACCCACGGTTCCGTCGAGAGCGTCAGCCTCGTCAGCGACCGTGAAACCGGCCGTCCGCGAGGCTTCGGCTTCGTCGAGATGGACGATGACGGCGCCACCGCGGCCATCTCGGCCCTTGACGGCACCGACATGGGCGGACGAAGCCTGCGAGTCAACGAAGCGCGTCCGCGTCGCGAAGGCGGCGGCGGTGGTGGTTTCGGCGGCGGCGGCGGTCGTCGCAATTCCGGCTGGTAGTCGGATGCCCGGTCTGGGGGCCTCGGGACCTCAGGTGGGCGAGCTGACTCAAGCTACTCGAGAGCCCTCTCTTCGGAGAGGGCTCTTTTCTTGTGCCTTCAACACGGGGAGAGCGCATCCGGACGCTGATAGTCTGCCGTAGAACCACAGTGAGCAGCGGACAACCCGTTGGAAAGGAGATCGACGCATGCCGTTCGATTACCGCCGTGCCTTGGTGATCACGGCTCTGTGTGCGCTGGCCGTTGGGCTGGCCCTGCCGGTTGCGGCCCAGAACTGGCCGCCCGAGCCGAAGAACCTGCAGTACTTCCCAGAGGACACCGATCCGCGACAGCTGATCCAGACGATGCGCGGGTTTGCGATGGGCCTGGGCGTGCGCTGCCAGCACTGTCACGTTGGCGAGGAAGGTCAGCCCATCTTCACCTTCGATTTCGCTTCGGACGAGAAAGAAACCAAGCGCAAGGCACGAGTGATGCTCGAGATGATGGACGCCATCAATGATGAGTATCTGACCCAGCTGGGCGTCGAGACCGCCGGGCTCCTGCGCGTTGAGTGCGTGATCTGCCATCGGGGCGTGGCCCGTCCCGAGCAGCTCAAGGATATTCTGGCCGCTGTCGGCAGTTCGGAGGGAGCCGAGGCCGCGGTCGCCAAGTACGGAGAGCTGAGAGAGAAGCACCTCGGCAGTGGCTCGTACGACTTCTCCGAGGGCACCCTCATTCGGGCGGCCGAGGCTCTTGCGGGCGCTGGGCACATGGACCAAGCCGTGGCCCTGCTCGAGGAGAGTCTGGTGCACACCCCTCAGTCGAGCTGGGCGTTGGGCACACTGGCGGGCGTCGAGAACAAGCGCGGTAACACCGAGGCCGCGATTGCGGCGCTGAAGAGAATCCTCGAGTTCGAGCCGGACAACGCGCGGGTTCGGCAGCAGATCGACAAGCTGTCGAACCCGGTTCCGGAGACGCCGGCCGAAGCCGACTCCTAGAGGCTGGACCTACTTCGTGTCCAGCCGTTTCTATCGTGGCCGAGCCCCTGACGGCCGTCTCGAGCTCGAAGTGCCCTACCGGGGCGTCGAGCTGATCGAGCAGCCGATGTACAACAAGAGCTCGGCCTTCACCGTCGAAGAGCGCAGGACCTTCGGCTTGGACGGGCTGCTGCCCGACCAGGTCAGCACAATGGAACTGCAGGCTCGCCGGGTCTACGACAACATCGTGCGCAAGAGCGAGCCGATCGAGCGATACATCGGACTCGCGGCGCTTCAGGACCGCAACGAGCACCTGTTCTATCGAGTGCTCCTCGACAACCTGGAGGAGTTTCTGCCCATCGTCTATACGCCCACGGTCGGCCAGGCCTCGCGCGAGTTCAGCCATATCTTTCGTCGAGCTCGGGGCACCTGGATCACGCCCGAGCATCGGGGCCGGGTGAAAGAGGTTCTGGCAAACAACCCCTTCTCGGATGTTCGGTTGATCGTTGTCACCGACAACCAGGCGATCCTCGGCATAGGAGACCAGGGTGTGGGCGGCATGGTGATTCCGGTCGGCAAGCTCGCGATCTACTGCGCCGCCGCCGGCATCCACCCGGCCCAGACCCTGCCGATCTCGCTCGACGTGGGCACCAACAACCAAGAGCTGCTCGACGACGAGCTGTACTTGGGATGGCGCAAGCCGCGGCTCGAAGGGGAAGACTACTTCGATCTCATCGAGGAGTTCGTAGAGGCGGTGGAGGGCCTCTATCCCGGAGCCCTGGTGCAATGGGAGGATTTCCGCAACGAGAATGCTCACGAGCTTCTGGGTCGTTATCGCTCGCGCCTGCTCTCGTTCAATGACGATATCCAGGGCACGGGAGCAACGGCGCTGGCCGGGATCCTGGCCGCGGGCCGGGCGACCGGAGTGCCTCTTATCGACCACCGGGTCTTGATCGTGGGTGCCGGCGCCGCGGGCGGAGGCATCGCGGTTCAGTTGAGAGCGGCGCTGGCGGCCGACGGCCTCGCCGGGGACGATCTGACCCGAGCGGTCGCCGTGCTGGACTCGCGTGGCCCTTTGATCGCCGGCCGTGATGATCTCACCGGCGTCAAACCGGCTCTGGCCTGGCCTGACGAGTTGGCCGCAAGCGCCGGCCTCGGTACTGGCAAGAGCTTGGTGGAGATCGTCGCGGCGTATCGACCGACGGTCCTGATCGGCACCTCGGGGAGGCCCGGGATGTTCACCGAGGAGGTCGTGCGAGCCGTGGCCGCCCACGCCGAGCGGCCGCTGATCTTCCCGTTCTCCAACCCGAACCGGCTCTCCGAGGCCGAGCCGGCCGATGTGGTTCGTTGGACCGACGGAGCCGCGCTCATTGCCACAGGAAGTCCCTTCGAGCCCGTGCCGCACAACGGTCACGAGCATCGTATCGGCCAGGGGAACAACGCTTTCATCTTTCCGGGTATAGGGCTCGGCGCGCTCGTGGCGGAGGCCGGCGAGGTGACCGACGCGATGTTCACGGCCGCCGCTCGGGCGCTCGCCGAGAGCGTGGCCGAAGACGAGCTGTCCGCGTTCGCGCTTTACCCGTCCGTGTCTCGCTTGCGCGAGGTCACTCGATCAGTGGCTATCGCGGTCGTCGCCCAGGCGAGCGACGATGGAATCGGAAAGGCCTTGGAGGGCGAGGACGTCGCCGGGGCGGTGGATGCCTTCATGTGGGAGCCCGAGTACCCCGTGCTGGTGCCGGTGTAATCGGGGACACGATTCCTTCGTGTCCCCTCCCGATTGGTTTTCGAGGTCTCTGAAGACTCGCAGCGGTCGAGCTCCGCTTGCCCTCGAGCGAAGCGAAGGGTCTCGACCGTCGTCCCGCAAGGCTCACGGGTAAGGTGTCGACTACGCTTCCGCGCCGCGCAGCCGCCGCCAGTATCGGGCTATTACCCGCCTGGCGTACCCTTGTTCGCTGGCAATTCGCAGGATGCGGATCGCGACGTACTTGGCGGGCTTGAAGAGATGCTTTCCGGGAAGCCCCCAGAGGCGCCGGTCCAGCCAGTACCACTTGGTCCAGAAGCGCATGAACGCGACCTGGGACCGGGGTAGCTGCCCGGCCGCCTCCGCCTTGCGAACCAGTGGGCATGCCTGCGAGTCCAGGCAGTAGTAGTGGAATCGGCCGGCGGCGAGCTCGCGGCGGAGATCTTGAAAGAGCTGCGAATTCCACGACTCTCGGTATTCGTCCATCTGCCCGGCGCGGGCGGCGCCGTAGCAGCAGGGCAGGATGCCGCGCCGAAGAATGTAGAGGCTCTTCCAGGGCTCGGTGCACATCGGTACCTTGTCTTCACCCAGGGACGGCAGCTCGGACTCGGCGTCGGCGACTTCCATCGCGGTCATGGCGATCGGGTTGCCGGAGATCGGAGCCGTCGGCTCAGCCACTGTTGTCGGACTCTCTGCCTTACCCGGCGCGAATTCGTCGGCGAAGGCCTGTGCCTCGGCGCTGCCAAAGTCCATCTGATCCGAGATCTCGACTCCATACCGTTTGGCCAGGTGGGCGGCGAGCGCGCTGGTTCGTGCCAAAACGTCGAACGGCAGCAGCTCGTTTCGATAGCTGAAGTGATAGCCACCGCGGTCCCAGTCGAGGTTGGTGATCTCGCTGTAGTTGAGCGGTCGCAAGATCATGCGGTCGACGTCCAGATCGGCGCATAGCTTTATGAAGTCCTCGAGCTCGTGCACGTTGACCTGCATGGGCATGAAGACCAGGTTGATCCTGGGCAGCTGCCCCGAGCCGCCTTTGGCTTGGACGAGGCGCCGCAAGTTGACGATGATGTCGTCGAATCGGTCGTTGCGCAGCTCGGCGTAGGTTTCGGGTGTTCCGGCGTCGAGCGAGATGTAGAGGTCGATGTTCCGGCCGAGGAGCTTGTCGATGTTCTTGTCGGTCAGGATCTGGCCGTTGGTAGTGATCTCGAGGAACTTCCCTCGGTCGCCGAAGATGTCCATCAGCTCGTCGAAGTTCTTCATCATGAACGGTTCGCCGATCGAGCAGTTGATGAGGTCCTTCGAGTTGTCGAAGAACTCGCCCCACTCCTCGAGCAGGTTGGCGTCGAAGGGCGCGTCGACGTAGTCGCCTTCCTGGGCCTTCGAGAAATCCCACTCGCAGTACACACAGGCGGGTTTGACGTTGCACACGCCGTACATGTCGATGCCGAGGGCGGGCGCGGTCGACGAAAGGAAGTGCTTGCCGTCGAGCATCTCCTGCCTGTTCAAGACGGTATTGGTGTGCTGGTGGTCGACATGGCGATGGCGCTCTGCGTCTTGGTGCAGGCGCGGCATGCGATAGCGCACCGAAAGCGCGCGTCCGTCGCCCGGGTAGTATTCGCGCGGGTAGAGCTTGTTGGCCTCGAGCCCGACTCTCTCGCTGTCGGCCGCCACTGGCAGGGAGATGCGATTCCAACCGCGAACGAGCTCGAGCTTTCGGGAGTCGCTCGCATTGGTGGCGGTCAGAAGCTGGGAGAGATCGTAGAACTCGCAGAAAACCTCGAATTCGAGGAACCGAGGAACGGACTCGGGCTCGAAATCGATGCCTCCGCGCTCCGACATCCAGGTGAAGGCGTCCAGGCCGACGCCTTCTTCGGGATGGAAGCCTTCTCCGAACGCGACCGGACGCGTGGTCTGGATGAAATAGGGGAGTTCCCTGGTGTGTGTGTTCTGCTGAATGACTCGGAGCATGGCTCGTCGCGGGAGGAAGGAGTTGCAGCGCGAGAACGCGCCATGATAGCAGAGGATTGCTTGGCTAAGCCTTTGCTGGCAGTGGTTTCCGGGGCTCGGGGCAACGGTCTGCGCTTCGGCGCCGATCGGCTGCAAGGCGCCTCTCCTACCCGTGCTTGCCTTCGTCCCAGCCGCGCGGTGTCAGCGCCCGGTCGGCGAGCTCTTTCGGCGCCGTCTCGAGCGTGGTCGCCATGGAGTCGTTCCAGCGGTTGAGAAACCCGTAGAGGCTCACCGCGGCGAGAATCCGCACGATCTGGTTCTCGCTCCAGTGAGCTTTCAGGTTCGCCATGATCTCGTTATCGACGGCGTTGGGCACGGCGCCGGAAGCGGCGGCGAAATCCAGCGCCGCGCGCTCGGCCTCGGAGTAGAGCGGCGAAGTCTTGTAGTCCCAGATGGCATCCACTTTTTCCTTGCTGACACCGTGAATCTGAGCGGCTACAAGTGAGTGCGCCTCGCAGTAGCGGCAGCCCGCGGCGCGGCTCGAGAGATGCGCCGCCAGGCGCAGAAAGCCGAGATCCACGCCGGCGTCGTCGTGCATGATCGACCGGGTCAGAGCGCCGAAGCCCTCGACAATCTCGGGACAGCGCTGCATGGTGAGCAGGCTGTTGGGCACGAAGCCGAGGATTCGCTCGAAAGTCGCGAAACTAGCGGCCAGGTGTCCATGAGTGTCTGCGGGCAGAGGTTCCAGATGGGCCATGGCGGTCTCCTTGTTAACTCGATCGACTAGTTGAAGACCAGCTCGATGAATCTCTTCAACAACTGCTCGGTTTCGTAGCTGTCGCGGTAGTTCTCGAGCGCCAGCTCGCGTTCCTCCGGGCTCAGGTGCTCGGCGTAGCCCTCGAGGTAGCGCAGATAACGGCCCCGGTTGGTATGTCCGTCCAGCTCGGGATGAAACTGGGTGGCCCAGATCGGCTTGTTCGGTACCCGAAAGGCCTGGAACTCGCAGCGCGGGCCGCTGGCGAGGTTCTCGAATCCCGGTGGCAGGCGCTCGGCGCGATCCTTGTGCCCGAGCTGCGCGTTGAAGGTGGGTGGAAGCGTCTCCATGAGCGGATCGTCGCGGCCGGCCTCGGTCAGCGAAAGCTCCAGCGTACCGAGCTCGGTGTTGGCGGGGTCATGCACGATCTGCCCACCGAGGGCCTGAACCAGGAGCTGGAAGCCGAAGCAGGATGCGAAGGTGGGGTAGCCGCGATCGGCTACTTGAACGAAAAACCGCATGAGCTCGTCGAAGCCGGGCATATGACCCTTGGAAACGTAGTAATCGCCGCTGCCGCCCACGAGCAGGCCGTCACACGCCCGAACCTCCGCGTGAGTGGGCGGACCGTCGAGGAGGTTGTGCAACAGGATCTGCTCGACGGCGAGACCGGCCTTCTCGGCGAAGGAGTCGCGCTCCTCCTCGATCACCGGATCGCCGAGCTCGCGAATCTGAAGCAGCAGGAAGCGGAGTCGCT
Source organism: bacterium (assembly GCA_024224155.1). Taxonomy (NCBI): domain Bacteria; species bacterium. Next base: position 1,266 of record JAAENP010000240.1, on the reverse strand, counting down.
CGATCGCGGCCATCAAAGAAGTATAGCCTGTATGCGCCGCTGTAGTGGTGGACCTGGGTGTCGACCGAATGCTTCGAATCTCTAGCGAGCCCCGTCGCCGGAGATTCGACCGCGGATCTCCGCGGCGGCTGCCAAGACGCCGGCTTCATCCAGGGTCAGAACCCTGCCGTTCTCGACTACGACCCGGCCGTCGATCAGGACCGTTTCAACGTCCGAAGCCTTGGTCGCGTAGGCGAGCAGGGAATACGGGTTGACGTCGGGCGGCTGGGGCTGCTGGTGAAGACCGTCGGTCGAGACCACGATGAGGTCGGCGCGTTTGCCGACCTCGAGCGAGCCGATCGTCATGTCCATGCCGAGCGCCCTGGCACCCTCGATCGTGGCCATCGCCATCGCCTGGCGCGCGTCGACCACGGTCGGGTCGCCGGTCGTCACCTTGGCGAGCTTGGCGGCCGTGTCGATCTCCTGCCAGAGATCGAGATCGTTGTTCGAAGCCGCGCCGTCGGTGCCGAGACCGACCGCGACCCCAGCTTCGAGCATGGCCGCCACGGGCGCGATGCCGGCCGCGACTTTCATGTTCGACTGGGGGCAGTGGGCAACGCCGACGTCGCGTTCGGCAAGGAGCCCAATCTCGGTCGGGCTGGGCCAGACCATGTGGGCCGCGACCATGCGTTCGTCGAGGATCCCGAGGCTGTCGAGATAGTCGACCGAGGTCATGCCGGTTGCCTTCGAAACCTGTTCGCTCTCGGCGCGGTCCTCGGCCACATGGATCAGGAGAGGCGCGTCGAGCTCGACTGCGACCGCGTGGGATTCCTGGAGGTGCTCCGCCGACACCGTGTAGGGAGAATGGGGGCCAAGCGCCGCGACGATCCGAGAATGGCCGCGCCATCTGTCGACAAAGGTCCGGGCGTAGTCCAACGCGTCCTCCCAGGACGCGTTGTCGGGCGCGGGAAAGTCGATCAGGGTAGAGCCCAGTACTGCACGCATGCCGCAGGCGTCGGCCTCCTCCGCGACCGCCTCTTCGAAGTAATACATGTCGACAAAGGTCGTGATGCCGCCGCGGAGCATCTCGAGACAGGCGAGCCGGGTGCCGACGCGGACGAACTCCTCGTCGACGTGCTGGGCCTCGGCCGGAAAGATGTGGTTCTCGAGCCAGTCCATGAGCTTGAGGTCGTCCGCGAGCCCCCGGAAGAGAACCATCGGCACGTGGGTGTGAGCGTTGATCAGGCCCGGCATGATGACGCCGCCGCCGGCCGAGATCCGGCGGGC
>JAAENP010000239.1 GCA_024224155.1 bacterium | reverse complement strand
GAAGAACCCACAAAATCGTTTCTTTCAGTTTTTTTTCCGAACTCTGGACCCAAATGCCGACAGCTCTGCCCGGATGAACCCCAAGTGATCCACGGTAGGAATTGTTAGGCCGCTGGTATCTGTGTGGGTGCCGTTTCTCGTCCGGATCGGTTGGCATTTAACCGTGGCAGTGTGGTTGAGGATGTAAGATTTTTCTTTGTCGGGAAGGTTGCGGATGGGCTTGGTTGTCGATGTTTCTTAATAAATACATTAATTAATTAATTAAGTAAGAAGTTTGGTTTGTCGCTCGCTGTGTTGTTTCACATCTTCGTTTTGTTCCCCTCTGCGTGCTCAGGCGAGAATGCGTTCCAGAATGCGTTCTTTTTTGGCTTTTCTTTGCTGCCAGCGCTGGCACTGCTTCATGGAAATTACTTAAGCAATTCAGGAATTAGCTGGCTACTGACCTTCAGGACCTGCGGGCTCCTTTTCTTCACAGGATGCGGTTCTCGAGACCGACTTCTGCCGACAACATGGCGCACAGGGGGGGCGGGTTCCACTAAGGTCGCCTGCTTCCTCCTCGGATCTCCACCGAGACCGCTCGGACGCGGGCGGGTTCCACGGCGGCGCCGCTCAGCACCTGACCACGGGCGCGGTGGAGAGGACCCGGCGGGTCTCGTCCAGCATGAAGTCCACGACCGCGCTTTCCTCGCCACTCGCGACTTTCCGCAGCAGCTCCAGCATCGTCTCGCGGAACACTTCCGCCCAGGCCTCCCCGTGCGTGCGCGCCTGCTGCGAGTCCCAGGCTCGGCGGAACCAGTCCCAGTTGTTCTGCTCCTCCGGAACCAATGCCCGGCCGTGGCGTTGGACTCGGTCCAACACGTCCTGGCGACAGCGGCAATGCGCCGCGTTGCCGCCACGGGCGTGGGCTGCGCCGATGTCCTCGAGAGAGAAGGTCCGCAGCGTGTGCGCGCAGGTGGCGACGTCTTGGGCAGCGCGGAGGCTGGCGCGCGCCCTCTTCACTCGCTCCGTGTCCGCCTTGAGCCGCTCTCGGTCTCGTTTGAGGGCTCTGGCATCGCTGGTCGCCTCCTCGACGATCATGCGCTGCCTTGCCTCCTTGGTCCGCTCCAGCACCTCATGGCTCACTACCGCGAGCGCGACTGCAGGGTGCGCCTGGGCGCTGCCGCGAGCTCTTTTCAGAGAGGCGTGGAGCGCGCGCCGCAGAGTCATCTCGAGGTGAGGGTCCGTCTCGCTCCTGGTGTCCTGGAGGAGTTGCTGGAGCCAAGCGATGCGCCGCTTGTGCTCCTCGACGAGCTCACACACCTCTGGCGCAAGGTCCGCGACCGCGGACGCAGCGGCCTCCGCGAAGGTCCCGCCGAAATCTCTCGCGTCATCGGCGTCATCGCTCCCAGAGAGGTAACCGCCTTCCTCGTCCGCGTCCTTCTCCTCCTCGGCGGGCGGCTCCAGCTCCTGCGGTGGCTCTCCGTCCTCGTCGCTACGGTCCCCCTCGTCGTCCTGAACGAAGTCCTGCTGGCCGCGAAGCGGGTAGGGTGCGATGAGCCTCTGCACGTCGTCGTAGGTCCACCGCAGGCGTCCGCCAGTGTACTCGACGTCAACGTCGTGGAGAGTCTGCGCGCGCCGCTCTGGCATGCCCAGGGCGTCCCAGACTTCGCGGGCCTCCCTGCAGATCAGGTTGTCCTCGGATCCGTCCAGGGAGTTCCTGTGCCCACAGCGCCAGAAACCCTTGGCAGCGTGGGTGTGCAACGCCGCGTTCGACCACACCGTCGCCATCCAGAGGAGCGCGTCCTTCGGGCGGACAAACGGACAGCGGCTGGGGTTCAAGCGCTGCTGTGTCAGCAGGTCCGCCTCCTCAAGGGCCAAGTAGGCACGACGGAGGTGCTGATGCAAGTCCGTGTCGTTCGGCTGGGCTACGCCCGTTGATCCACCACCGTGGACGAGAAGGACGTAGCCCCGCTGCCACGCGAGGTGCCGCACGGCCTCGCCCAGCTGCGGCGCGAAGGCGTCGCAGAAGAGGATGCGCCAGCGACGGCCCTCTGTCATTGCCGGCAGGTGCGCCTCCATGAACGCAAGTATGTGCTCCTCTCTGTACGAGGCCTTCGGCGCTGTCACTACCGTGAGCCAAGGCGCCCAGGCCGGCACCTCCAAGGAGAGCGCGCGGGCTAAGCGCGCCCCGTCGGCCTTGAACATGACCTCGACAGGCGGACACCTCGCCGCCAGCTCCGCGCAGCTCGTGGTCATCGTGTTCACAGACCAGCGGCTGCGCGTCGCCGCGTGGCACTCCTTGAGAACGAGGCGCGGCGCTCCTCGAAGAGCCAGTGTCCCGCTACCGCGGGAGCCTGCCTCGTTCATGTGGAACGGCGCCTGATCGAAGTTCTCCATCTCCATGTCGTAGCCGTTGGCCAGCACGCAGAGCGCGCGCACCGCGAAGATGTTGTTCCAGCCGATGCCGAGGCGCTCGCGTAACACCCAGCCCGCGACTTTGTACTTCCGGTTCGGCTTCCGCAGCGATACGCCGTACTCGTGGCGCCAGTTCCGGAACCAGGCGTCCGTCAGCTTCGGCGGCCGAGACTCAGCCCCCGAACGGAGGCAGGCCACGACCTCCTCGTCCAGGAGGGACTTGGCCTTCACCCGGAGCACAGCGACGGGCACGCGCGAGAGGACGGACCGCCGTATGGAGCAGAACCACTCGAAGAGCAGCTCTCGTACGACGGGGCAGCTCGGAGTCCTCCCCGCTCCTGGCCTTCGCCTCCTCTTATTCCAGGCAAGGACCCGGGCTCCCGCGGGGTTCCTCCCTGCTCCAGAGTAGCTGCCCAATGGCAGCAGGTGGCGCAGGCGATCGAGCTCTAGCGCCCTCTGAAGCGCGACTCGCTGCCGATGCAGAGCCGCGGCGTTGTGAGCACCGAGGCCCTGCCGCCGCAGGAAGTCGGCCAGCAACCCGTACCGCCACGGGGGCGTCGCCTCGGCCCCCTGTTCCCGGCAGAACCCCCGGAACCGCTCAACGAGGGCGGCTTTGCGGGGCAGACGCTGGCTTCGGTAAGTCGTGCTGCGTGCTGACGATCCGAGAGGCGCGCGGCGCGTGACACGCGGGGCTTCGTCGTACCGCGCCTCGACGGAGCCCAGCTCCGCAGGGCTTAGCCGCTCGCAGAGCTCCTGGATCGTCGCTGCGCTCGGGTTGTCCAGGTTGGCAGCCCAGGCGACAGCCGCTTGCTGCGACGT
>JAAENP010000238.1 GCA_024224155.1 bacterium | reverse complement strand
CCGGAATAAAGAACGGCACGCCGAGGCGGTAGCCGCCACCGCAGTGGAAGGCGGTGTCCGGGAAGGGCCGGTCCTGACCCGGGATGTTCGGACCCTCGTAGGGCCGCGGCCGCCACTCCTTGGCGTACTGGACGCGGACTTCGTTGAGCATTGTATCCGAAATCGTGCTGATGAACGAGCCGGTGTAGCCGTGGGCGTAGTCGAGCTCGGTGGCATTCGAGCTCACGCCCCAGGAGGGCACGTCGAAGGTGCCGTTCTCCTGCCGCGAGTAGTGATAGGCCCAGCGCAGGGTCAGTAGATTCCGGTCCGAGGCCTGGAAGTCGACCTTGGCGAGGTAAGCATCGCCGTCGTTGGTGCGGTCGATCGGGGCGTTCTCGTTGGGAAGCCCCTGATCGGCCAGGAACTGCACGACCTCGGGGTCGATTCGGCCCGGGTCGACCTGCTTGGTCTCGTCCTTGGTCTGCTTGTCTGCGGCCAGAAAGAAGAACGTCCGATCGGACCTGACCGGTCCGCCCAGAGTGAAGCCGACCTGGGCGCGCTCGAAGTCGAAGGGATCGGTGCCACCGCCCCGGAGTTGCGGATCTTCGGACAGGCTGTCGTCCTGATAGAAGAAGTGGGCGCTGCCCTTGAAGTCGTTGGTACCGGATTTGGTGACGACACTGATGAAGCCGCCCGAGGAACGGCCGAACTCGGCTGAGGCGCCGTCCGGCACCACCAGAATCTCCTTGACCGCGTCCTGGTTGAAGGTGAACGCCGGCCGCTGGCCGCCGCGCTGCTCACCGAAGAACGGGTTGTTGAAGTCGGCGCCGTCGATCATGACGTTGTTGTTGATGCCCTTCTGGCCGTTGATCGAGAGCTCGTCGCCGTCCGGGCCTTGGACGACGGTAACGCCCGGAGTCAGCTTGGTGAACTCAAGAAAATTACGGCCGTTGTTGGGCAGACCGTCGACCGCCATGTCGTCGATGCGGATCTGACTCGGGGTGCGGGTCGACTCGATCAAGGGCGCCTCGCTGGTGACCAGAATCTCTTCCCGGGTCTCGGTCAACCCGAGCTGAATCGGTAGGTTCATGGTCTGACCCAGGGACAGGTTCAAGCCCTCCTGAACGAAGGTTCCCAGACCCTCGAGATCGGCAGTGACCTTGTACGGACCGAGAGGCAGCAACTGGCCGCGGAAGCGACCGTTGGCGTCGGTCACCAGGACCTTGGTGAAGTTGGTGTCGGTGTTGGTCAGAGTGACGGTGACGCCCGGCAGCATATCGCCGTCGGCGTTCCGCACGGACCCTTCGATAACGCCCGTGGTGGCCTGCGATTGCGCCCAGGCACCGGGCGTGACAAAAGCGAACACAAGTGCTCCTGCGAGACAAATGCGCAAGAATGGCGACATAACAGCGGACCTCCTGTCCAGTTGGGTGAGTCCCAGAAAAGCTGGCCGGCACTCACAGTCCAAAATCTCCTTGCATCCAATATTAACCGCCTGGTCGAGGCGATGCAACGAGCCTCGTAAGGCTCCTTGAGTGCGCTATTCTTCGCGTTATTCTCCCGGCGGCCGACCCTCGAGATGAGCACCAAGATCGCAATCTTCGCCGACATTCACGGCAACCTCCCGGCCCTCGAGGCCGTGCTCGTGGACATCGAAGAGCAGGCGCCGGACGAGGTTCTGGTGGGCGGCGATCTGGTCGGCCGCGGACCCCAGGGTAGCGCCGTGGTGGGAGAGATTCGGCGGCGCGGCTGGGAGACGATTCGGGGCAACCACGAGGAGTATCTGCTCGGCTTTCGCAACGAAGATGTTCCCCCCGACTGGCTGCATCTCGAAGAGTGGGCGGCTGCCCGGTGGATGGCGGCCGAGCTGTCAGAGGACGACGTCGAGTACCTGAGCGCGCTGCCCTTCTCGGTCCGCTCCCAGACTATGTCCGAGCTACTCCTCACTCACGGCAGCCCCAAGGGCACCAGCGACGGCCTGGGCCCGTGGACCCGCAGCGGCAAGCTCGACCGTCTCCTCGACGAGATCGAGGGGTCGGTGCTGGTCTGCGGACACACCCATCGCCCGATGGTCCGCGAGTTGGATCGCGGCATGGTGGTCAACGTGGGCTCGGTGGGCCTGCCCTTCAACGGCGATCGCCGGGCTCAGTACGCGATGCTCGACAACGGCGGCGGTAAGTGCCGCGTCGAGCTGCGCCAGGTGGAGTACGACCTGGAGGCGACGCTCGAGGTCTATCGATCCGGCGGCTTTCTCGAAGCCGGCGGCGTCACCGCTCAGCTACTGCGCCTGGAGCTGCTGCATGCGACTCCATACCTGGTCCCCTTCCAGCGCTGGGCGGAGGCGATCGGCGTGCCGCCCGAGCCGAGCCGGCTCGAGGAGTTTCTCGATTTCTACGAGCCCGACGAGCCGCTGCGGGATTTCTTCATGCGGATTCAAGGATTGTTCGAAAAGCCGAGCTGACCATATAGATGGCCAGTTCCCGGGTTGGAGAGCGCCGAGGCCAAGGCGAGGCGGCAGGCAATCCGCTCAGGGGGCTCGACGCAAGCGCCCGAGAGAGGGACTCGCAGACCTCCAATGGTCTGCGCGTAGCGGCGCGCAGGCGAGGGCCAGACCAGGGCAGGCCTTCATGCCCGAGCCGGCCCCTGGAGGATTGGACTGCCGACCGCCGCAATGGCGCGGCAATCGATTGCGATGACTCGAAAAAAAGTCGGGAGGGGACACCATGGAATGGTGTCCCCGATGGGCCTGCTAGACTTCACGGCCTGCGCTAGAGGGTACCCACCCATGTACAACGACTTCTACGAGTTCCGGCAGGCTCCCTTCAACATCACGCCGGACCCGCACTTTCTGTTCTTCAGCGATCGCCACCTGGAGGCGTTCAATCACCTGCTCTTCGGCATCCAGGAACGCAAAGGCTTCATTCAGATTACCGGCGAGGTCGGCGCGGGCAAGACGACCCTGTGCCGAGCCCTCCTCGAGCGTCTCGGGCCCCAGTACAAGACGGCCTTGATCTTGAACCCGGTGATGACCGGTGAGCAGTTGCTTTGGCTGGTGCTGGCCGAGCTCGGCGTCGAGCCCCACGCCGACGATCGAATGCAGAACCTTCAACGGCTCAACGAGTACCTGCTCGATCAGCTCCACGAAGGCAACGACGTCGTGCTCCTGATCGACGAAGCCCAGGACCTGTCGATGGAGCTGCTCGAAGAAGTCCGTCTGCTCTCGAACCTCGAGACCGACCAGCGCAAGCTTCTCCAGATTGTGCTCATGGGGCAACCCGAGCTGCGCGAGCTGCTCGATCAGGCGAATCTCCGCCAGCTGCGTCAACGCATCACGGTGCGCTATCACTTGAAGCCCCTCACGCTCGAGGAAACGGATCATTACATCCAACATCGAATGCACGTCGCCGGCGCGAACTCGCGACCGGTCTTCAACCGCGCCGCCGTGCGCAAGGTCTTTCGCTACTCCAAGGGGATTCCACGGCTGGTCAACGCCGTCTGCGACAAGACCCTGCTGTGTGGTTATGTGATCGGTGCCGACAAGCTCACCTGGTGGCATGTTCGACGCGCCATCCGCGAGCTCGAGGGGCGCCATTGAGCCTGGTCAACGACGCCCTCAAGAAGGCCCGCTTGGAGGCCGCGCGCGGAGATGCTGGCCGCCGGGGTATTCCTTACCCCGTTTTCGGCAGGGGCGAGCAGGCCCCGAGCGGACTCTGGTTCGTCGCTCTCGGTGCCGTGATCCTGCTGGCCGGCATCGGCGGCTTTTTACTGTACCGCGCCGGCAAGCAGTCGGCTCTCAGCGAGCAGGTCGTCGAGCGGAGACCTCTCACAGGGGCCGATTCCGCGGCGGACGAGAGCCCGGTTGCGCCGGTCGCGCCGGTTTCAGCGGCTTCATCGGCTTCTGAAACCGAGGCCGCGCAAGCTCCTGCCACCGAGTCACCGCCGCTCACCGCGAATCCCGAACCGGAGCCCGAGCCCGAGCCGGCGCGCAAGCCCCCGGCGCGGCCCGCGGCTCCCCCCGAAGGTCCCCGGACCGAAGGCGTCCCCCTCCGGGCGGACACCCCGGCAAACGGACAGCAAGAAGCCGAAGCGGCGCCAACACGCTCGGCCGGTTCGGCGTCACCGAGACCGACAAGGCAACCGGCGCCACCGGAGCCGCGCCGGACAGCGGCCGAGCCGGGTGTGGCCGGCCCGAGCTCAGAACCGGGCGAGCCTCCACCGTCGGAGCCAGCCGGAGATGGCACGGCGGTCGAGCCTCCAGAGCAGGAGTACCTGCAGCGCGCCGACGTGCCCGGTGTCGGTTCGGTCGAGCTGGGAGGCATCGCCTGGTCGGGAGATCGCCCCTTTGCTCTGGTCAACGGACGCGTCGTGAGCCCTGGCGACACCGTCTCCGGCCTGGTGGTCGACGATATTCAGCCGAACACGGTTCGCCTGCGGGGCGACAACGGCACCTTGATCTTTCGGCTCAAATAGCGGCCGGACTCTAGCCTCGAGAGGAGGCGCGCTCGTTCGGTACACTCGCCGCTCCCATGCCGACACCCAAGCGACAGAGGAAGCGCCGCGGCGGCAAACCGACTCTTGCCGACGGGGCCGATCGGCATGTGCTCTATGAGCAAGCCGTCCAGTCGCCCGACGCGGATATCGAGTTCTTTCTGGCCAGGTTCCGCCAACACCGAGGTCGCGATCCGCTCACCTTGCGCGAGGACTTCTGCGGCACCGCGTACCTGACCGCAAGCTGGCTCGAGGGCGGCGATAACCGCCGGGCCCTCGGGATCGATCTCGATCAGCCGACTCTGAATTGGGGCCGCGAGCGCCATTTCTCGGACCCTCGGATCGGCGACCGAATGGAGTTTTTGTGCCGGGACGTCTGCTCCGTCACCGAACCTAAAGTCGAGCTCGCCTGCGCGCTCAATTTCAGCTTCTGCGTTTTCAAGAACCGCGCCGAGCTGCTCGAGTACTTCGCCACGGTGCATGCCGGTCTCGAAGACGAGGGCCTGTTCGTGACCGAGCTCTATGGCGGCACCGAGGCCATCATCGAGATCGAGGACGAGCGAGACGTTGGCGACTTCACCTTTGTCTGGGAGCAGCAGAAGTTCAACCCGATCACCAACGAGGTGCTCTGCCATATTCACTTTCGGTTTCGAGACGGCTCGGTGATGGAGCGCGCGTTCACCTACGACTGGCGACTGTGGACCTTGCCGGAAGTCCGAGAGCTGCTCCTGGAGGCCGGCTTCTCACGAGTCGACGTCTACTGGGAAGAAACCGACGAAGACGGAGACGGTACCGGCATCCATCACCTGGCCGTCGAGGAAGAGAACCAGGAGAGCTGGTTGGTCTACATCGCCGCAGTGAAATAGGGAGTCGGGCGATACTATCTGGAGTCCTTCGCACTATGAAAGAAATCCTGG
>JAAENP010000237.1 GCA_024224155.1 bacterium | reverse complement strand
TCCAAGACAGAATCCGTGCAATCGCAACTCGATGAGCGCCTCGAGGCGAGGAACATCCACATCGGTCCGTCGGACTACGTGCCGTGGCAGGACGACAACAAGGTCTGCTTCATCCGGATGGAAGGGCGGGGCTTCGGAGAGGCGCCCATCGAGCTCGAGCTCAGGCTGTCGGTCCAGGATTCGCCCAACAGTGCCGGTGTCGTCATCGATGCGATCCGTTGTGCCAAGCTGGGACTTGAGCGTGGTCTTTGTGGTCCTCTGGAAACGGTCTCTGCCTACTACATGAAGAGTCCACCGAAACAGATGCGCGACTCGGTTGCCCGCGTACGATGTCGAGCATTCATCCGCGGAATGGATGCGAACGGTGGGGAGGTTGAGCGAAGCCGCCAAACCAGCGTTCGCAGATAGCGCTTGCGATCGGTGAGCTTCCGGGGGAAGGCATGGCACCACCAGTTCGGAGAGCGGGGTGAGCCAACAGCAATCGATGCAGGAGCACTTCAGAGCGATCGCTGGAGCTTATCGTCAGCTCAGGACCTGCGACGAAGCACCCGTTCTCTATATCCGGAACACCTTCGCCGGTCGTCGATCGATCCGGGCCGTGGACATTGGCTGCGGGGCGGGACGCTACGACATCTTCTTTTTCAGACACCTGCCCAAACTCCATCTAACCTGCGTGGATGCAAACCAAAGGATGCTCGAAGAACTCGCGCGGTATCTGGCCAAGAACAACATCACCGACTTCGCTACGATCCATGCAAGCGTTGATGATCTCGATCTCGAGGAGGAGCGATTTGACGCCGTCTTCTCCTTCAACGCCGTACACCACTTCGATTTTCAGTCATTCCTTTCCAAGGCCGCCCGTGCGATTCGTAACGATGGTTGGCTTTTCATCTACACACGGACGCCAAGCCAGAACGCTGAGACCATCTGGGGTCAGTACTTTCCCAGCTTCCTCGAAAAGGAGACGCGCCTTTATGAGCTCGCCCAGATGGAGAGTTGGATTCGTGACACTCCTCGGCTTCGGCTAGACGCCGTCAAGGCCTTCACTTATCGACGTAGATCAGATCTGGACCGACTCCTGCTGCAGGCCCGCGGAAAACACTATTCGACCTTCTCTCTCTACTCGAATGATGAGTTTGAGGAGGCGTTCGAAGCTTTCGCCGGCAACATCCGCCGCCGATATGACAACTCCGACGAGGTGCAGTGGTTTGACAAGAACACTCTGTTGAAGATCGGGAGGACGAATGCTGGATAACCTCCGAGACGCGTTTCTCAAACTCCCAAGGTTTGCGCGTAGGCGTCCTCGTTGAAAGGTCACCCACATACTCCGTCCTCTCGTAGGATCCGCATAGCCTCGTCCAGGTAAGTAGCCGGCCTCCAGGCGAGTTGTCCGATAAGCGCGGCTTCTAGGACCTTGCGCCCCGAGCGGTCCCTGCCTCCCTCACCGAATGCGTCCGAGCGGCGGTGTGCCTCAGCATGTGAGGCGTCACGCGCGTTTGCACTCCAGCATCCTGCGCGCGGCAAAGCACCATCCTCCGCATCCCACGTGTCGAAAAGCGCTGACCACACGAGTTTGGGAATAGAGCCCTGGTTCTCGTTGCGACTCGGTCCCGGAGGGTCAGATAGCGCTTGTGGATCTCCTTGCTGTAGGGCACGACGATGAAGGCCAGGCGATGCCCCCCGCCCTTCCCCCGCACGCGGATCACGTGCTCGTCTAGCGAGTAGTCGGAGGCGTCGAGCGCACTGGCCTCGCCGACTCGCAGTCCAGTCGAGAGAAGCAGATCCAAGAGAGCGAGATTTCGCATAGAGATGAATCCGCGGCGTGCACAGGAGCGGGTTTCAGCGTAGTCCACAGGAACGAGCGAACGCGCGTGCGCCAACAATCGCCAGGTGTCCGCCCGGGACAGGGTGCGGGGCGGTCGGGGTGTTTGCCGCGGGCGGTAGTGAACGAAGGCCATCGGTGAACGGGGGATTGCCTTGCGCCGTTCGCAGTAGCCGAAGTATGCGCTCAGAACCGAGAGCTTCCTCTGAATGGATGCCGGAGCGTAGGAAGTCTCGTGGAGATGCGCGACCCAACGCTCGACGAGTTCAGCATCGCAGTCGATCAGGTCGAATGACCCGCCGACGAACTCGCGAAAGCGGCGCAGATCAACGGAGTAGGCCTGCCGGGTTCGTTCCGCCCGCTGACCAGCAGCGAAGTGCGCTTCCAGGAAGGCCTCGATGGCGTCGCGAACTAGCACCCTGAATCCTCCGTTCAGTCGTGAGGCCGACTGCGTCGCCGCCTCTTGGGATTAGACCCACGGAGGGCAAGGCTGGTGCCTGGAATCTAGGCCACACCCGGCACCTTTTCTGTCTCTTTCCTGTCCCTGTTGCCGCGGGCTGCAGGGACTGTCATGGTAGAGGCATGCGGAAGCCAGTAGCCCACTCAGTGCTGTCGTTGCTGATCGCTCTTGCCTGGGCTGCTGAGGAGACCGCAGCGGAAGGAGCGTCCATGATGAAATTCACTTTGGCTGCGGAGAGCTTCACAGCGGACGGGGAGATCCCGGTGCGCCACACCTGCGAGGGCCGGGACGTCTCCCCGCCTTTGAGATGGAGCGGTGCGCCTGAAGGTACGCGTTCCTTCGCCCTTATCGTCGACGATCCAGATGCCCCTGACCCGCGGGCTCCGCGGATGACCTGGGTCCATTGGGTCCTCTACAACCTCCCCGCGAGCTTCTCCGAGCTGCCCGAGGGACTCGCCTCGGCCGACCTTCCGGAAGGGGCTCGTCAGGGCCTCAACGATTGGAAGCAGCCGAGGTATGGCGGCCCGTGCCCACCGATCGGGCGGCACCGCTACTTCCACAAGCTTCACGCTCTCGACATCGTCCTCCCGGACATGGGAGCAATGACCAAGCAGCAGCTCAAAGAGGCGATGACGGGCCACGTGTTGGGGACGGCCGAGTTGGTGGGGACCTACCAGAAGCGAGGCTAAGACCTCGCTTCACTGCGGTCGAGCACTTCCTGGCCTGGGCCAGGCTTGCGGAGGAGCCTTCTGAGCATTCCTGCCAGGCCGTCAGTAACGAACGCCAGCGAGTCGTAGTCCACCTTGTCCGGGGTGTCCTGGGCCGTGTGGTACCACGGGTAGCGGTAGGGGGCGGTGTCGGTGATCATAAGGGCGGGCCAGCCCTGGCGCCAGAACGACAGGTGGTCGCTCCAACTGATGCCCGGCACGAACTCGAACATCGACACCGACTGGACCGGCCAATCGGACGCCGCTCGGAAGGCCGCCACCGCGTTGCGCAGAAGTCGGCGCGAGCGGAGGTTGGAGACGAAGCCCAGGAACTCGCCCCGGTCCGGATAGAAGAACCGCATCAGGGGCGGGTAGTGTTGGCTCCTCGGCTCGCTGGAGTAGTAGCCAATGGTCTCGAGCGAGATCATGCCGGCAATCTGGTCGCCACGCTTTCGCGCTCGCCGGGCATAGACCATCGAGCCCATGTTGCGCCACCAGAAGAAGGGTGGCTCTTCGTTGACGAAGGCCACAAAGCGCAGCGTCGCCCCGAGCCGGTCGGCGGCCAAAAGACGGGAGATCTCCAACAGCGCCGCCACCCCCGAGCCGTTGTCGTTTGCCCCCGGGCTTCCCTGAACCGAGTCGTAATGAGCACCTACGACGAAGACCTCGGTGCCGGACCCGGCAAGCGTCGCCTCCAGATTGGCACACTCGATCCCCTCCACCTCGTACGGGACCGACGAGACTTCATAGCCTTGCGCCGCCCACCGGCCTTCGATGTACTGAGCCGTTGCCTGTAGGGTTCCGGGCCGAAATACATTGCGCTCCCCGATCTCGCCGGCCAGCTGCCGCACATGCCGGCGCAACCGATCGACCGAGGCGGCTTCGTTCACCTGCTCATGTCCTGTATCCCCGACTTCTTCGTGGCGACATCGCCTCGCTGTACTTGCTAGGCACTTCTGCGCCATCTCGTACACTATCTGGTAACGAGGACACACGAGGCCGCCACAGGAGTGACCTCGAGCGAGCGGAGAACAGCAACGACATCGGCGACTTGTTCGCACTGCCCGCCCAGGTGAGGGGCGAACGTCCGATAAGTCGCATGGCGATGAACGCCAAGGGGCAGACCTGCCTGGGTTACAGCATCTCGGGCCCCGAAACCCACCCGAGCATCGGTTTCACCGGCTGGATGGGTCGATCCAGCCACATGAACATTAGCGAGCTAATCGTTTTCGATGGCAACGTTGATGGCCACGTGCAGAGGCGGACGGCTCGGTGGGGCGACTACAGCGCCATGGCCGTCGACCCGGTCGACGACACGTGCTGGTACACACAGGAGCATGCCCAGCCCAATTCCTTTATTGGCGAGCAGTTCGGGTGGGCAACCAAGATCGTTCAGATCAGGTTGCAGGACTAGGAGATCGCAAAGTAGCAGTGTAGGTAATCGCGTCGGCTCCACCCTTGTGGTTCAACACCACATAGGCGCAAGTCGGTGGTCAGGTCACAGGACCTGGCCGCCGGCCTTGTTTGGGAGTAGGCTTCAAGTGGAGGCCCGCCCTGCGCAAAGCCCCGTCCGTCACGCTGGTTCTGGCTCTCGCCTTTTCCCCCCTTCTCGAGGCTGAGGACTTCTCGACCTTCACCAAGATCCACGACCCCGACGAGGCCTGGAGCTTTGGCTGGGCCCTGGCGATGTCCGGCGACACCCTGGTAGTCGGAAACAACAACTCCGCCTCGGGAAGCGTGTGGATCTTCAAGCGGAATCGCAGAAAACCGAGCCGCTTCAAGCTGGCAAAGCGCCTGACGAGCCCGATTCCGGATGACGAGCCCTACTTCGGGCGCAAGGTAGCGATTGACGGCGACACTCTCGCCGTCAACGTCGGTTTCTCTCGCAGCGTCCTGATCTTCTCGCGCGACCACGGTGGCTCGGGGGTCTGGGGGTTCGTCAAAAAGATCGAGGGCTCCGGCGCCGTCGCCGTCGACGGCGACCTCGTGGCGCTCGCCGTCTACGGCGAGAGCGTTGATATCTACCAACGCGACCTCGGTGGCGTTGACAATTGGGGGCACCTTGCGACGATTCGCCCGGGAGACAGCGAAGATCCGTTCGCGGCCTCTCTCTCTGTTTCGGGCAGAACGCTGGTCGTGGGGTCCGCCTTCGATGCCTGTGGTACGTGGACCGACGTCTGCTCGTACGGCTATCGGGTCTTCGAGCAGAACGCCTCGGATCCGACCGACTGGAGGCAAGTGCTCTATAAGCCGGGGAAGGGCTTCGGCGACTACACCGGTAGCGAGGTCCTTGTCGACGGCCCCACGCTCGTTTCTACGGACGGAATTCGCGAACGCCGGCGCGGGAGCTGGGACCTGGCAGCACCAGCTGCAGCCGATCAGGGACTCTTCGTTCTCGCTCTTCGTCAACACTCAATCGCTCACTTGAGTTTGACCTCGGACGGCGCGGTGCAGGTGCTCGACCGCATGAGCGGGCTCGACCCCGCATGGCGTCCGGTCGGCGAGCTCCCGCTCAAGGGCACCGACTGCGGCAGCCCTGTTCTGGGTCCCCGGGAATTGGTGGTCGCCTGCCCTCATGGAGAGTCTCCCGAGGACTTCGGAACCGTCAGGATCTATCCACGCGCGCCGCTTTTCTCTCACGGTTTCGAGGAACCGAGCCTCTCAGGCTGGACAAAGATCAAGCGCAAGGTGCGCCTGACCGTGCCCGGCCTCGGGGGGAGCGATCAGGCGCTCGCCGTCGATGTCGACGGCAGCGAAAGAAAGTCCTTTGTCCGCACACGAAGCCTGGACCGCGAGCCGAGCGTCGCACTCGAATTCTCGCTGCTGCCGAACCGGGTCGGGCTCGCCGGCCAGACGGTAGATCTCGTGCACTTTTCGGGTCACGGCAGACGGCAGGTGAGATTGACCATGAGAGAAGTCGACGACAAGTACAGGCTCGACTTGTGGGCTCGGCAGCCGGGTATTAGATTGGGGGGGCCGGGGGGCC
Source organism: bacterium (assembly GCA_024224155.1). Lineage (NCBI taxonomy): Bacteria > bacterium. The sequence continues at coordinate 1,847 of JAAENP010000237.1, read as the reverse complement.
TGGGCGGCTTCGTGAAAGTGGGCGGCACCCGGATTGCGACCGATACGAGTACGCGCCTCGGTATCGAATGGCAACGCGCGAGCGGCCCCTTCGTAGCCGATGGCGTCGCGCGGCTCACCAAGAAAGGCCGAGTGGTTGCCGAACGTCAAGATTTGGCTACCGACCGCGACAGCATAAGCGTCCTGACCCTCGGCCTACCCGCCGGCTCTCGAGGCACGAAGGGTGGCACCATTGTCTTCGACGCCGTTTCCGTTCATCGCTAGGCGCGGCGTAGAAACAACGAGAAGCAACCCAGCAGAGAGTTGCTCGAGTGGCACGCAGATTCAAAGTCCCAGGGCTGGTCGCAGGACGACATTTCGACGGGGGTGGGCCTTGAGCTACTTGGTCTGGGCCTGCGGCGGGAAGCGAGCCAACTCAGCGGTTGATCCGTTAGCGGGACAGTAGTCCAGGACAGCGATTATGCAACGCGTTCGAAATGCTGGGCTTAAATGGTGCACCGAGGAGAACTCGAATCCCCAACCTCCTGATCCGTAGTCAGGTGCTCTATCCAATTGAGCTATCGGTGCAGGTGCCGCCGCAGGGCCCGGTGAGGCTGTGCGGGAGAGAGATTGTAGGACAGGCGTTGGCGTGGAGCAAGCACTGGGCGGCAGGCCCCCCTTTTAGGGTGGGGTCGTTCGTGGCGTGGGTGCCTAGACTGGATGCCGGAGAACGCCGGTCGCCGGCCTGATTCAGCCGAGGCAAGTCGGGCGGAATCCTTGTCGGCGCCAGGTGGAGGCTCCGGATATGGAGGATTCAGCATGTCTAGGTCCTTGGTCGTTCTGACTGTCGTGGCGGTCGCGTTGGCCGCGGCTCCCGCGGCTCCCGGCACGGCAGAGACAGAAGAGACAAGCACGCTCGGATGGACGGCACAGGCCGCGAGTTGGCGCGATGAGTTGCCGAAGAAGGTTCGAAACGGTAACTACTACGATCGAGGTCGTCCCGATCCGACCAAGGTGGAGCTCGGCAGGCTTCTTTTCTTCGACAAGATCCTATCGGGCAACAGGAACATCTCCTGCGCGACGTGCCACCACCCACTCGCGGCGACCGGTGACGGCCTGTCGCTGTCGGTAGGCGAGGGCGGCCGCGGCCTCGGGGTCGGTCGCGATACCGGCAAAGGCAAGAAAGCGATTCATGAGCGCGTGCCGCGCAATGCCCCGCCGGTCTTCAACCTCGGCGCGAAACAATTCCGCCGCATGTTCCATGACGGCCGGGTGGAGCGCAAGAAGAGTGCACCGTTCGGCATGCGCACGCCCGCCGGCGCGGATCAACCGGCCGGACTCGAGAACGTTCTTGCCGCGCAAGCCATGTTCCCGGTCACCTCGGGGACCGAGATGGCGGGACAGGCCGGCGAGAACGAAGTTGCCGACGCGGCCGGGGCCGGCAATCTTCCCTGGGTCTGGGAGCTCCTTGCCGAGCGGCTGCGGGCCATCCCGGTTTACGTCGATCTGTTTGTCGAAGTCTTCGATGACGTCAGTACGGCGGCGGATATCAGCTACGTCCACGCGGCCAACGCGATCGCGGCTTTCGAGGCCAAAGCGTGGAGGGCCGACAACAGTCCCTTCGATCGCTACCTGCGCGGCGACAAAGGCGCCATGAGCCGGGCCGCGCGCCGCGGCATGAAGCTCTTCTACGGCAGGCTCGACTGTGTCTTGTGTCACTCCGGGAAGTTTCAGACCGATCATGACTTTCACGCCATCGGCATGCCCCAGATCGGTCCCGGCAAGGGCGATGGATTCGACGGACGCGAAGACTTCGGCCGCGAGCGCGTGACCGGCAGAGCCGGTCAGCGGTACATGTTCCGGACGCCG
>JAAENP010000236.1 GCA_024224155.1 bacterium | reverse complement strand
CCAACGATGCCGCGCTACGCGCTCGCCAACTTCAATTGGCTAGGCCGCTTGACTCCATTGCAGAAGCGCTTGCTGGAGCCGGAGAGAATTGGTCTGCGACGTCTCTTGGCCTTAGGTCGTGCGATTACGACGAAGGTGATCTTCAGAGGAGGTGGTGATGCCGAGGGGCAACAGAAGCTGCCGTTCTGGCAGGAAGCTTTCCATCAGAAGGGCATGAGCGGTTCGGCAATCGTCTTTCCGAATGGTCGTAAGGAGTGCCAGGACACCTTCCCTCCGAAGAGTCTCGGCGATTCCTTCGTCGCTGTTTTCGTGGGTTGCGATCCCGCGGACTTGAGCTCCGCGTTTCTCGGTCGTGTCGATGCCGCGGAGTTCAGAGCGGTCGCTGCGAAGCTGCAGTCTGAGAACCCGGTGTATCAGAAGGCGACGCTGGACGAGGTGGAGCTCGGAAAGTGGCCGGTTGACGGGACGATGCCGAGAGTCTTCGAGCAGTGCTGCGTCGTCTTGCCTGCGGCGGAGGGGGACGAGGAGGAGGTACCAGGGGACGTCGGCCCGGCGCAACAAGTATCTGGTCATGTGGAGGAAGGAGAGGCCGCGATCGTAGCTCCTTACGTTTCCGCCTTCGCCGATGAGGACGATGACGGGACGATGGCGCGAGCGTGGGCGGTTGCGGGGGCGAAGCTCGAGGAGGCAACGGCCGTGGGGGAGCGCGTGCGTCTCGCAGAGACGGAGGCGGCTTTGGATGACGGTCGGACGGAGGCGAATGAAATCATGCGCGAGCACTTGCGCGGAATCTGCAAGGTGTTGAAGGCATCCTTCGCGAAGCTCTCGAGAGATGCGTTGGACGTGAAACTGGAGCAGGCCATGTTGGCGATCACGACGGGTCGGTCCAGCCAAGCCGAGTTGTCCGCAGTG
>JAAENP010000235.1 GCA_024224155.1 bacterium | reverse complement strand
GCCAGCGACGCCACATTCTCTTCGCCACAGCTTCGCGGTCCATCTACTCGAGGCCGGTGTCAACCTCAAGTATATCCAGGAGCTTCTCGGCCATTCCTCGATTCAGTCAACGCTGATCTATCTCAAGCTCGCGCCCGAGTGCGCCAAGGCCGTTCGCAGCCCACTGGATCAGCTGCCGCCATTGCCGCCGACGCGACAGCGCTGAGGGCAAGACGCCGATGGGTGCCACCTCCCTCGAGCTGGCCGAGATCTTCCGGCGCTACGGCGAAGACTATCGGGAGACCCATGACCTGACGTACCAGCAGCGGCGCGTCATGCGTGCTATTGAGTTGTGTCGGACCGAAGCGCTGGGCGGCCACCTCTGGATTTGTGACCAATGTGGGACCGAGGTCCCGCTGTACAACTCCTGCGTTATGGGGAGCTTTTGGTAATGGAGAGCAGAAAACTTGTCACTTACGCTGGCTAGGCGGCGGCTGATAAATACTCCCCATTAACCGATCCGATCCTACAGCGTCCAATGATCTTAGAGGACGCGATGCTGGATTCTTACTTCGTAGCTCCCAAGACCCTTAGACGCTTGCGCAATGGCACCTTCGGTCCGTACCTCGACGATTTTGCCGAGGAGCTCAAGGAAAAAGGGTATTCGCGCTGGACCGCTCTGACATACCTCAGATCGGCTGCGCATCTGGGGCACTTCGTTGAACGCCAGGCCATCGCGCTGGAGGGCGTCTCCGATGTAACGCTTGATTCGTACCGCCAGCACCTGCTTCGTTGCAGGTGCCCGCGGCCCTTCAGTGGGAAGGTGAATCCCCATGCGTTCTGCGGCGCAAAGCTGTTTGTGGATCATCTTCGGGAGGTCGGGGTCATCGCCGGTGGCATAGCAAAGCAAGCAGAACCGGATCCGCCTCTGATCGACTCATTTGGTCACTGGCTGCAGCGACACCGCGGCGTCTCAGCGCATACTCGTCGGCAACATTGCCGCCGAGCCGCAGACTTCCAGAGGTGCCTTGGAGACGACCCGAGCCTTTACGACGCGCGAGGAATTCGCGAGTTCTTCGCCATGCGCCATCGTACGTCCAGCCAGCGGTCAGCACAGGCTCTCGCCGCCTCGTTACGAGCGTTCTTGCGGTTTCTTATCGTTCAAGGACTGTGTCGTACGGGGCTGGAGCCGGCTGTGCCGACGTTGGCCGGGTGGCGACTGGCAAGCCTGCCCCGGGGTCTTTCTGCCTCCGAAGTCGCTCAGCTCCTCGCTGCATGCGATGGCGAGTCGGTGGCGAGAATTCGTGATCGGGCAATTATCCTCCTTCTGGTTCGGCTCGGTCTACGCGCCGGAGACGTTGCTGAACTGAGGCTCACCGACATCGATTGGAAGGACGGCAGCCTCGTCGTCTCTGGGAAGTCGAGAAGAGAGGTGCGGCTCCCCCTCCCGCAAGAGGTGGGAGATGCCTTGCTGTCCTACCTCGAGCGCAGACCAGCAGCCAACACGGACCGGGCTTTCCTTCGCGTGATTGCTCCCATCGGGCCGTTCCGCCGAGGAGACGCTGTGTCGTCGGTCGTCAAAAGCGTCATGCGGCGAGCTGGCGTGACAGCTCCAGTCACGGGCGCTCACGTCCTGCGGCATACAGCAGCGAGAGAAATGCTACGGCAGGGCGTTTCCCTCTATGAGATCGGCTCCCTTCTTCGACACAGCTCCATTGAGACAACCGCGCACTACTACGCAAAGGTGGACCGGGACCTTCTCGAGAGCGTCGCCCAGCCCTGGCCGGAGATGCTGAGATGATGATCGCGGTCGACTCCTACCTTGCCGTCCGTCGAGCCGCAGGATTCGATCTTTCTGGACAGGAGTACCTGCTGCGTAGCTTCGCGCGTTTCGCCGTGAAGAGAGGTGAAACGCACGTGCGCACATTAACCGCCATTGAGTGGGCAGGGATGGGCCATCGCCTGCGCAGCGCGACACACGCCTGAAAACCGTGGTGCGATTGGCCCGCCATGCCCATCTCGAAGACGCAGGCCACGAGGTGCCTCCGAGTGGGGTTTTCGGCTACCGGAAGAAACGCCGCCTGCCCTTCATCTACTCCAAAGAGGACATCGAGCGATTGCTTGGGGCGGCAGCTCGTCTTCGCCCAACGAATTCACTCCGCCCACATACGTACAGCACATTCTTCGCCCTACTCGCCGTAACAGGCCTACGGCTCTCCGAAGGTCGCGGGCTGCGATTCGAAGATGTGACAAAGGATGGACTGATCATTCGCAAAGCCAAGTGCCAGAAGATCCGCCTCGTTCCCCTCCACGAGACGGCCGCCGCTGGATTGGATGGCTATATCGTTCAGCGGAGGCGCCTTCTGACAACCGACGATCATGTCTTCGTCAGCAACAATGGACGAGCTCTCGCTCGGCAAACCGTCTACTCGACCTTTCTGCGCCTCCTGAGATCGAGCGACCTGCTCCGTGCCGCTGGAGATCGTCGTCCTCGCATCCAGGATCTTCGTCACAGCTTCGCGGTTCGGGCACTGGAAGCCTGCCCGGAGGGACGTGACGACGTCGGCCAACACATGCTCGCGCTGTCCACCTACATGGGCCACGCCTCCGTCAAGTGTACATATTGGTACCTGGAGGTGACTCCTCACCTCATGCAGGATATCTCGGCGGCATGCGAAGCATTTCACATGAGGGAGGGAGTATGACGCCGATCGCGCCCTACATCACTGCGTTCCTGCGGGATCACCTTGTCGGGCAACGGGGAGCAAGCGAACACACGCGCGACAGCTACGCTCTCAGCTTCCAACTGCTCTTCACCTTCGCCAGCCAGGAGCTCAGGAGAGCTCCTTCAGATCTTTCACTAGAGGACATCGACGCCCTACTGGTCGCCCGCTTCCTGGAGTACCTCGAAGCGACTCGGAACAACACCAGAGCTACCCGAAACGTCCGACTCGGAGCGATCAAATCGTTCTGCCG
>JAAENP010000234.1 GCA_024224155.1 bacterium | reverse complement strand
TCGAAACAGCGGCCGCAGCTGTCCTCGGCGTGGGGGCCGAGATCGACCGTGAGCTAGGCATCATCAGGGCCGTTGCCGCCCGCCTGACCGCGGCGCAGGTAAGCGAGCTAGAGGCGGCAAACCCGCCGATGCGGATATACGCCAACGGCGAAGTCCGGACCGCCGGAGGTGGAAACGGCAATTCCATGGCAACCGACTACCCTTCCCTCGTGCGGGCCGACCTGCTCCACGACGAGGGGCTCACCGGCTACGGTACGACGATCGCGATCGTCGACACGGGTTCCTGGCTGGGTAAAGGAATCAAGAAGAACGCGCAGGGGCAGCACCGGCTTCTCATCCGTTTTGACGCCTTTCTGGACCAGGTCGACACCGCTGGCGCGGATGATGATGACCTCAACGGCCACGGATCCCACGTCACCGGCGTGGCGATGAGCAGCCGGCGGGCCGACGGCAAGTTCAACGGCCTCGCGCCCGACGCTGACCTGGTTGTCGTCGAGGCTTTCGATGCCGCGGGCGGATCCACCTACGCGGACGTGATCAATGGCCTCGACTGGGTGGTCGCCAACAAGAACGCCTACGGCATCGGAGTGCTCAACCTCTCGTTCAGCGCACCGCCACGTGGTCACTATTGGGAGGACCCGCTGGGTCAAGCGGTGATGGCCGCCTGGCAGGCTGGAATCGTCGTCGTGGCTTCGGCCGGCAACACCGGCCCGGACGCGATGACCATCGGCTCGCCGGGAAGCGTGCCCTACATCATCACCGTCGGGGCCATGACGGACAGCTATACGCCTGGCGATACCAGCGACGATCGACTGACCTCCTTCTCAGCAGCAGGTCCGACCTACGATGCGTTTGTCAAGCCGGATCTGGTGGCGCCCGGTGGTCACATGCTGAGCACGATCTGGCAGCAGACCGCCCTCGCCGCCCTCCATGCCGAGTATTTCGATGGCAAGTACTTCGAGATGTCCGGAACCTCGCAAGCGGCGGCGGCGGTCAGCGGGATCGCCGCCCTGCTCCTGCAGTCGGAGCCCGGCTTGACGCCGGACCAGGTCAAGTGCCGGCTCTTGGCCTCCGCACGGCCCGCGGTCGATGATCTGGGAATGCTCGCCTATAGCATCTTTCAACAAGGTACCGGGCTCGTGGATGCCTACGACACTATCTACGGCTCCGCCAACGACTGCGCCAACGCCGGACTCGACGTCGATGCGGACCTCGACGGCACCGGGCACTTTATCGGCCGCGCTCAGCGTGCCGCGGACGGCAGCTTCTACATCGAGGGCCTGGCCGGCTACGTCTGGAACGACGGCTATGTCTGGAACGATGGCTATGTCTGGAACGATGGCTATGTCTGGAACGATGGTTACGTCTGGAACGATGGTTACGTCTGGAATGATGGCTACGTCTGGAACGACGGCTACCCCTGGGCCGACGGCTACGTCTGGAATGATGGCTACGTCTGGAATGACGGACTGACGGAGCCTGCGACGATCAACGTCTGGGTCGAACAGGAGTAGGCGCCTGGAAGAACTTGAGAAACTTCGGCCAAACGTCGGGATCACCCGGCTCCGGTGCCTGACAGCGGCGCTCGCGATACTCGTCACGGGCGCCGCGGCGGTGCGTAGTGAGCCCGGGACCGTCCGCTTTCGCCACCTGGCCCAAGAGGACGGTCTGCCCTCGGCGGGGATCCAGTCGATTCTCCAGGACCGTGACGGCTTTATCTGGCTCGGCTCACAGAACGGCCTGAGCCGCTTCGACGGCTACGAGTTCACCAACTACCAGCACAATCCCGGCGACCCGGGCTCGTTGGCGCATGACTTCGTCTGGTCGCTGCTCGAGGATCACCAAGGCGTCCTCTGGGTGGGGACCGACGGCGGCGGTCTCAGCCGTTTCGACCCGCTGACGGGGAGCTTCACTCATTTCCAGAACGACCCCTCGGACCCGACCAGTCTGAGCGGCGACCGCGTGCGGGTCCTGCTCGAGGACCAGACGGGTGTCTTGTGGGTCGGGACGCACAGCGGCGGTCTCAACCGTTTCGATCGGCAAAGCCAGTCATTCACTCCCTTCCGCCACAATCCGGAAGATCCGGCAAGCCTAGGCGGCGACCGGGTGCGGGATCTATTCGAGGATCGTCTGGGCCTGCTGTGGGTCGCCACCGACGGCGGCGGACTCAGCGCGCTCAACCCCGCCACGGGTGTCTTCACGCGCTTCCACCATGATCCGGCGAACCCGTCGAGTCTCAGCTCCGATCGGGTGCGCTGCGTCTTCGAAGACAGCGGCGGCAGCGTATGGGCCGGAACCTACGATGGTGGGCTGAACCGGCTCGATCCGGCCGCTCGCAAGGTCGACCGGTTCCAACCCGACAAGCGGTCGCCTAGAAGCCTCAGCTCGGACAAAGTCCGGGTCGTTCTCGAAGACACCTCCGGCACTTTGTGGGTCGGTACCGACGATGGCCTCAATGCCTGGGAGCCTGCCACCAACACTTTCAGACACTACCGCCATGAGGCAGCCGACCCCTACAGCTTGAGCCACGACACCGTGAGCTCCATCTTCGAGGACCGGGGCGGGGTGCTGTGGGTGGGTACCTACGCCGGCCTCAACACCTGGGACACCGCCACCGGAGACTTCCTCCACTACCGGCGACGCGCCGATGAGCCGACCGAGCTGAGCAACAACTTCGTGACCTCCTTCGCCGAAGACCGGGACGGATCCGTTTGGGTGGGCACGTTCGGGGGTGGACTCAATCGGCTCGATCGCACGACTGGCACCTTCACCAGCTATCGCCATGAGGCGATCGACCCCAGCAGCCTGAGCGACGATCGCGTGATGTCGTTGCTGGTGGACAGCCGGGGCGTCCTCTGGATCGGAACGCTGGACGGGGGGCTCAATCGGTTCGACCGGCGGCGCGGCAGTTTCGACCGCTTCCAGCACGACCCCGGCGACCCGACAAGCCTCGGCTGGAACGGGGTGACGGCCCTGCTCGAAGACCAACGGTCCACGCTCTGGGTCGGCACCATTCGCGGCGGGCTCCATCGCTTTGACAGCTCGCGACAGAGCTTCGTTCGCTATCGTCACGATCCGAGCGACCCGCGCAGTCTGAGCAGCGACCGCGTCACCTCCGTCTACGAAGATCAGACGGGCGTCCTCTGGGTCGGCACCGAGGCCGCGGGACTCAACCGGCTGGTTCGCCAGACGGATGGCTTCGTACGCTACCGGCACGATCCGACCGATCCGCGCAGTCTGAGCAGCGACAGCATCTGGAGTCTCGTGGGAGACGCGGACGGCGACCTCTGGATCGGCACCCGAGGAGCGGGCCTCAACCGATGGAGAGCCACCGACCGCCGAGCCGGGGAGTTGTCGGTGACACGCTACCTACTCGCGCAGGGCCTGCGCAGCAACAACGTCTTCGCCGCCCTGGTGAGTGATCAGGGCGATCTGTGGCTGAGCAGCGATCGCGGCCTCGCCCGGATCAATCCCCACGACGGCAAGGTAACCCATTACGACACCAGCCACGGGCTGCAGAGCAACGACTTCAACTTCGCGGCCGCCATGCGCGCCCGCAGCGGCGAGCTATTCTTCGGCGGCGTCAACGGCTTCAACGTCTTCGCGCCCGCATCTATCCGATCGAATCCACACCCACCCGCTGTCGTCTTGACCGATTTTCTCAAGTTCAACAGCTCCGTTGGGTTCTCCAGCCCGCTTGGCGAAGTCGAAGAGATCTGGCTCGGCCACAAAGACTCGGTCATCGCCTTCGAGTTCGCGGGCCTCGACTACTCGGCGCCGGAGAAGAACCGATACATGTACAAGCTCGAGGGCTTCGACCGCGACTGGATCGATGCGGGCAACTTGCGTCGTGCCACCTACACCAACCTGCACGCCGGTAGCTACGCCTTCCGCGCCAGGGCGTCGAACAATGACGGCGTATGGAACGAGGAGGGACTGACGGTCCGACTCGTGGTCGCGCCGCCGCCTTGGCTCAGTTGGTGGGCGTACGGCCTCTACGCGCTGTCGGTCGCCGTCTTTGCCGTGGCCGTGGCCCGGTCACTGCGGCGCAAGCGACGCCACGCCCTCGCACTCGAGCGGGCCAACGTCTCACTCAAGATCGAGATTCACGATCGCCAGGCCAAAGAGAAAGCTCTCGAGGCCGAGAAGCGCAAGGCCCAGGAGTACCTGGACGTCGCCGAAGTGATCATGGTCGCCCTCGACGAGCAAGGCCAGGTGACCTTGATCAACCAGAAGGGCTGTCGGGTTCTCGGCTATGAGGAGGAAGAGATCGTGGGCAGCCCTTGGGTCGAGAAGTTCGTACCGGAGGATCGTCGAGCCGAGGTGCGAGCACAACTCGAAGACATCGGCGCCTACCAGTACTACGAGTACGAGCTGCTCACTCGAGAGGGCGATAGGCGAATCATTGCCTGGCACTCGACTCGCTTCGCTCCTGGCGACGACAGCGCGCCGATCGTTCTGAGCTCGGGCAGCGACATCACTCAGATGAGGGAGCTCGAGAAACAGGTCCGCATGTCGCAAAAAATGGAAGCACTCGGTACCCTGGCGGGCGGGATCGCGCACGACTTCAACAACATCCTGACCGCCGTCTACGGCTTCTCCAGCCTGACCCTGGACGCCCTTCCCGAGGAGAGCGAAGAGGCCGAGCACATCGAGCAGGTGGTCAAAGCCAGCGAGCGCGCCCGCGACCTCGTGGGACGCATCCTGACGTTCAGTCGGCGGGACGAACGGCCCAAGGAGCCGGTGGCGCTCGGACCGGTCGTCCAGGAAGCCTGCGGACTGCTCCGTTCCTCGTTGCCGGCAACGATCCGGTTCCGTGCCACGGTCGACCCGGACTGCCCCGCCGTGATCGCCGATCCCGGTCAGATTCATCAGGTCGTGATGAACCTCGGGACTAACGCCGCCCAGGCCCTCGAGGCGAGCGGCGAGCTGGAAATCAAGCTCGAGAGCGTCGAGCTCGCAGCGGCCGACCTTGGCCGGGGCTCCGACCTCGTCGTCGGCCCCCACGTTCGGCTGACGGTCAAGGACAGCGGGCACGGCATGGATGCCGCCACCCTGGACAGGATGTTCGACCCCTTCTTCACGACCAAGGAGGCGGGCTCCGGAACCGGGCTCGGGCTGTCCGTCGTGCACGGCATCGTCAAGGCCCACGGCGGCGACATTCGCGCCTCGAGCGAGCTCGGGCGCGGGACCACCCTGGTCGTGCACTTCCCCACCGGCGGAATCGAAGCGCCGGTCCGCGACCGGCAGGACACCCAGTTCACCGGCAAGGAGTGCATCCTGTTCGTCGACGATGAGAAGTCCATCGCGGAGGTGGCCAAAAAGATGCTCGAAGCCGCCGGCTATGAGGTTGTTGCGCACACGAGCGGCAAGGAAGCCCTGCGCGTTTTCAAAGGTCAGCCGGACCGCTTCCAACTACTGGTCACGGATCAACTGATGCCGGAGATCACCGGCGCGGCGCTGATCGAGGAGATGCGACGGGTGCGGCCCGATCTTCCGGTCGTCGTCGCCAGTGGAACGCGCAAAGAGGACCCGACCCAGAGACTCGGTCACGCCTTCCTGCAGAAGCCCTTCTCGCCGGCTGAGATCAGCCGCATGGTCCGCCAGGCACTGGACGAGAGCCGCGAGTCGGACCCATCAGTCAACTGAGCCCGGGCGCGCTCGAGTCGCCACTATCGGACACGGGTCGAAGTCCAACGGCTGGCCTCGTTGTGACCTGCCGCCTCGGCTACCGAAGCCGGCTCGCACCCACCCTCCCCACGAGATCACTGCCCGCGCCGGGTCGGGTCGTTTCGTCCCAGCTGCTCGTGGCTGGACACCCAGTCGAGTGAGGAGATGGCCGCCGCGAGCGAGATCTCACCCGCGAGCACCGTGCCGGCGACGATCTCCGCGAACTTCATGACCTTGCCGACGCCGGCGCAGCCCATGATCTCCAGACCTTCGTGCTGGGTGGGAAGCCCGGTGCCGCCGCCGCACGTCGCGACGATCAACGACGGCAGCGTAATGGACATGTAGAGGTCCTTCTCCGGCGTCAGTTCCGTATAGACCAGCCCGGCCGATGACTCGGACACGTTGGCCACATCCTGGCCCGTGGCGATAAAGATCGCGGTGATGGCGTTGGCGGCGTGACAGCCGTTGTTGTTGGCACCCGAGAGCATACTGCCGACATTCGCGATCTTCGAGTGCCTCTCGATGGACTCGGTGTCGGCGTCCATGATGTCGCGCAGCACGTCGCGCTTCACGACCAGCTCCGCCGTGACCCGCTTGCCGCGGGAGCGCATCAGATTGATCATCGATGCCTTCTTGTCGGTGGCGAAGTTGGACTCCAGATAGAAGTGCTGGATCTCGACCTCCTTGCAGTGTTCGAGAATCCAGTTGCAGGCCGCGAACGTGGCCTTCCCCACCATGTTCATGCCGGCGGCGTCGCCGGTCGTGAAGTTGAAGCGCGTGAATGCGAACTTGTTTGCCAGGTAGTAGTCGACGTACTTCAGCGTCACGAACGGATCGGAGTCCGCGCACACCGCCTTGATGTCGTCCATCCGGGAGACCAGCCAGTCGGCGAAGCGGCGCGCGCTCGCGGCATCGTCGAAGATGAACACCGGCGCTCGCTGCATGTTGTCGCCGACCACCGCGCACTTCACCCCACCGCTCTTGTGGATCACCTTCATGCCCCGGTTGTAGGACGCCACCAGCGTCCCTTCCGAGGTCGCCAGCGGGACATAGAACTCGCCTTTGGCGTGCGCACCGTGGACCAGTAGCGGGCCGGCGATCCCCAGAGGGATCTGGGCAACGCCGGTGAAGTGCTCGATGTTGCCTTGGGTTACGCGGGGCTCGAAGGAGTATTGACTCATGTGCTCGAGTGTCGCACCCGTCTGCTCGCGCACGAATTTCCGGCGGGCGCTGATGATCTCGTCGCTGTAATCGTCTTCGGCGTCGCGCGGGACCGTGCCGGGAGGCCGTTTCCCGGTTCGGAGCGCGTCCTTGACGCCGAACTTCAGCTTGCCGAAGGGCGCGGTTTCGAACGCGAACTCCAAGCCGTGCTTGCCCTCCGCGAGTGGGTCCACCGCCAGGTGGAAAGTCAGAAGACTGCCCAACGGGAAGTCCACCGGTTGGTCCGGGCCGATCTGAGTCACCGGGAAGGCGTCGCCGGAATCGACGGTGACCTCGATTCTCTCGGGATGTATGACCTCGCCGTTGAGTGAGACCCGCTCGATGCGCCTGAGTGATGCCGGGCTCAGCCGGTTCTTCACCGAGAAGCGCACGCCCGTGCCCGAATTTCTCAGGCTGGAGTGGTTATACAGATTCCTTAGTAGTGCTCCGGGGATGAACGTCATGGCAATCCTC
>JAAENP010000233.1 GCA_024224155.1 bacterium | reverse complement strand
TCCTCCAATTTGTGAAAAGTTTCCTTAATTCCTCTACTCCGGGTCGGACCGTCGTCGGCCCGGAGGAAATCCCATCTGGATAGGAAAATATAGCATAGGATTTCTCTCCAGAATGCTGTCAGAGACCGTCTCGGAGGGGGAGGAAACCAAGCGCTGGAGGACCGAGTTCTCGCTCCCCGCGTACTGCGTCTATCTGAATCATGCGGCGGTCTCGCCGCTGCCTTTCCGGGTCATGTCGGCCGTTGACCGGGCGCTGCGCGAAGCGGCCGCGGGACCCGACGCGATCTGGATGGACCGCTTGGCCGAATGCGATCGGGTGCGCGGACGCGCGGCCAAGTTGCTCGGGGCGCGCCACACGCATCAGATCGCCTTCGTGCCCAACACTTCAACCGGCTTGTCGTATGTGGCGGAGGGTTTCGCATGGCAAGAGGGCGACAATGTCGTGAGCGCCGCCAGTGAGTTTCCGGCCAACGTCTACCCGTGGCTGACTCTTGCGGACCGCGGTGTCGAACTGCACCGCGTCGCCGAGGTGAGCGGGCGGATTCCTCTCGAGGCGCTGGAGAGCGCGATGAACTCGAGGACTCGCGTCGTGGCCCTTTCTTGGGTGCAGTATGCGAGCGGCTTTCGGATCGATCTGGCGGCGCTGTCCGAACTCTGTCGTGCCTACGACGCCCTCCTGGTTGTGGACGCGATTCAGGGCCTGGGAGCTCTGCCGCTTTCGGTGTCTGAATGCCGAGTCGACGTGTGCGTGGCGGGTTCGCACAAGTGGCTCCTCGGGGGGGAGGGCATTGGCCTTTTCTATATCTCGGAACGCGCTCTCGAGCGTGTCCGTCCGGTGATTCGGGGCTGGTTGTCGGTCAAGGATGTTTTTGGCCGGGTCTCCGATCCGCCGGACTATGCAGCCGGGGCCGGTCGTTTCGAGTGCGGAACCGCCAACATCGCCGGCATCTACGGCCTGGGCGCCGCCATCGACTGGCAGCTCGAGATTGGCCCTGAGCGTATCGGTAGGCGCGTATTGGAGCTCGCCCGACGAGTCGAGCTCGGACTCGCTGGTCTGGGCTTCGAGCTCGCGACCGAGAGGCTGCCGGGTGCGGAATCCGGCATCGTGGCTGCCACGCACCCCGACGTCTCCGCGAAGACTCTGGCCAAGCAACTCGCGGCGCGCGACATCCAAGTCGCCGATCGCCAGGGCTTCCTGCGAATCGCGGCTCACTTCTACAATACGAAAGAAGAGGTCGACCGGTGCCTGGCAAGCATCGCCGAGCTCGTCTGACTCGGCGGTATCTTGTCACTGGTCTCGAGCGCACGCCGGCTGGGTCGCGAAGTCGCGAAGCTAAGCTTCGGTGCGCCGGTCACCCACGTCTACAACCCGCTCGACTACGCTTGGAAGCCCCACCGGCTCTATCTCGAACTCTACGGTTCGTCTCCCAAAGAGGTCGTCCTGTTGGGGATGAACCCCGGTCCCTGGGGCATGGCGCAGACCGGAGTTCCCTTCGGTGAAGTAGCGCTGGTGCGCGATTGGCTGGGCATCGAGACCCAGGTCGCTCGGCCCGCGAAGGAGCACCCCAAACGACCGGTCGACGGCTTCTGCTGTTCCCGAAGCGAGGTCAGCGGACGCCGCCTCTGGGGCTGGGCGCGAGACCGTTTCGGCACACCCGAGGCCTTCTTCCAGCGCTTTTTCATCGCCAACTACTGCCCGTTGTCGTTCATGGAGGAGAGCGGCCGCAATCGCACGCCGGACAGGCTTCCGGAGAGCGAGCGGGAGCCGCTGCTGGAGATCTGTGATCAGGCGCTGGCCGAGACCGTGCGAGCGCTCGAGCCGAAGCTGGTGGTCGGTGTCGGCAAGTGGGCCGAACGACGAGCGCGCCGAGCGCTTGCCGGTCTCGACCTGCGCATCGGCAGCATTCTTCACCCGTCGCCGGCCAGCCCGTTGGCCAACCGGGGCTGGGCCAAGCGCGCTGAGCGGGACTTCGAGGACCTGGGCGTCCGGCTTTAGAGAGCCACCCCGTCACCGTGTGTCCCGACCTACCCCGACGGCGGGCGACGTTTGCACGTCAGCTTGGCTAAGATCGCACCGGCTTTTTAGTACGACGGGGTTCAGCCCGTTTTCAGGAGGTTTACAGCATGATTCCGGTCAAAGACAACGTTGCCAAGAACGCACACATCTCCTCGATGGAGGAGTACGAAAAACTCCTTCGACAGAGCCTCGAGCATCCCGAAGAGTTCTGGCTCGGGGAGGCCGAGCGCCTGAGCTGGTTTCATCCTCCGAACTCGGTTGTGGAGGGTGACTACGACGCGGTCGACTTCTCCTGGTTCGGTGGCGGTCAACTGAATGTCTGCCACAATTGCGTCGACCGGCATCTGGCCGACCGGGGCGACAAGACGGCGATCATCTGGGCCGCGGATGAAGCCGGCGAGTACCGCCACATCTCGTATCGCGAGCTCAAACGCATGGTTTGCCGGATGGCCAACGTCCTGTCCCGCTACGGCGTGCGCAAGGGGGATCGCGTTGCGATCTATCTGCCGATGATCCCGGAGCTCGCGGCGACGATGCTGGCGTGCGCGCGAATCGGTGCGATCCATTCGATCGTTTTCGCGGGCTTTTCGGCCAGCGCTCTTCGTGATCGAGTTGTCGACGCCGAAGCGCGCTGGGTGGTTACCGCGAACGAAGGCCTGCGGGGCGGCCGCACGATTCCTCTGAAGAAGACGGTCGACGAGGCTGTCGAAGGACTGGATTTTGTCGAGACGGTTCTGGTGGCCCGGCGAACCGACACCGACGTTCCGATGCATGAAGGGCGTGACGTCTGGCTCGAGGAGGCTCTCGAGCGCGAACGGGCCACCGCACCGGTCGCTTGGATGGACTCGGAAGATCCGCTATTCATTCTCTACACCTCGGGCTCGACCGGAAAACCGAAGGGGCTGCTGCACACCACGGGCGGCTACCTTACCTATGCGGCGATGACCCATCGGCAAGTATTCGATGTGCATGAGGACGACGTCTATGCGTGCGTCGCCGACATTGGCTGGGTCACCGGGCACACCTACATCATCTACGGTCCGCTGGCTAACGGCGCAACCACGGTGATGTTCGAGTCCACGCCACTCTATCCAGACGCCGGCCGCTACTGGCAGCTCGTGGACGATCTGGGCGTAACGATCTTCTATACGGCGCCGACGGCGATCCGGGCGATCATGCGCGAAGGCGATGAGTGGGTGACGAAGTACAGTCGCAAGAGCCTTCGAATCCTCGGCACCGTCGGCGAGCCGATCAACCCAGAAGTGTGGCAGTGGTACCACGACCTCGTGGGCAACGGGGAGTGCGCGATCGTTGACACGTGGTGGCAGACCGAGACCGGCGGCATCCTGATCTCACCGCTGCCCGGAGCGACACCTACCAAGCCAGGCTCAGCCACCTTGCCGCTGTTCGGTGTCGATCCAGTCCTGGTCGACGAAGAGGGTAGTGAGATTGAGGGCAATGGCGTCTCGGGGAATCTGTGCATCAGGCGCAGCTGGCCCGGGCAGGCGCGCACGATATGGGGAGATCACGCGCGTTTTCGCGAGATCTATTTTTCGCACTTTCCGGGTCTCTATTTCACCGGCGACGGTTGCCGTCGGGACGAGGATGGCTACTACTGGATCACGGGCCGGGTCGATGACGTGCTCAACGTCTCCGGTCACCGCATGGGTACGGCCGAAGTCGAGAGCGCCTTGGTCGCCCATGATGCCGTAGCCGAGGCCGCCGTGGTTGGCTTCCCGCATGAGATCAAGGGCACAGGCATCTATGCCTATGTGCTGATCAACCACGGCTTCGACCACCTTTCGGAGGAGGATCTGGTTGCCACGCTCCGCAAGCAGGTGCGGACCGAGATCGGTCCGATTGCCACGCCCGACCGAATTCAGATCGCTCGAGGTCTGCCCAAGACCCGCTCGGGGAAGATCATGCGGCGCATCCTGAGAAAGATTGCGGCCGGCGACACCGAGGATCTTGGCGACATCTCGACTCTGGCCGAGCCCAGCGTGGTCGAGGAGTTGGTGGCGGCAAGGTAGATCGTTCGCCTAGTCGGAACGAAATCTCTGAACTCGCTGTAGGGATAGAGTTGCGCGGGCGCAGTCTCTCCGCGAGCGCGGAGAGGCTCGCTCCGAGACTCACCACGCGCTCCTTCACGAGCGTGTCTCTAGTGGTTGTCGGGTCGCGCCTGTTCCCGGTGTCCATCATCTGCTCGCTTCGGCCAGCAGAGCTCTCGCGGTTCTTGAGGGACTTCCCGCTTTAGCCGAGCGTAGAGTTCGTTGTTGTCGCTTTCGATCCCCCGCACACTGATTCGGTGGTGGTTCGATTGCTGAAGGGAGCGCCGCGTGTGCCTCGAAGGGAGCCTCTCTTCGCTCCCGGAAAGGCAGCACCGGCGCGACCCTATCGGTCCGGATTCATCGCGACTGTCGATCTACTCCCTGATACCGTTAACCCACTGTGTCATCCGGCTCATCAGACAAGGAGCTCCCACTCGGCAGGGGACTCTTGTTGACGGCGGCAGGCGTCATCGTCGTCGCCGGTCTCCGGGCGGCGGGCGCCGTTTTGATTCCTTTCATGTTCGCGATTTTCCTGGCCTTGATCGGGTTTCCCATTGTCGAGTGGCTCTGTCGAAAAGGCGTGCGTCTGTCGCTTGCGGTTCTGGTGACGGTGCTGCTCGAATGCGCCGCTCTTTCGATCCTCGGCTACTTGATCTCGAGTACCTTTAACGAGTTCGCGCGGGCCGCCCCGGCCTATTTGAACGGCCTGGTCGAGAAGACCCGGGCCCTTCTCACGACTCTCCAGGAGCGGGGAATCGACCTCTCGACATGGATCTCGCCGGATCGACTGGACGCAGGGGCGATCATGGACCTCGCCGGTGGAATCGTGCGCGGCACGGTCAAGGGTGTCGCGTCTTTCGTTTCCTATGTGCTGCTGGTCTTCGTGATCCTGATCACCGCGATGTTCGAGGTGGTCGCGCTGCCCGAGAAGCTCAAGCGCACCCGGTACGGCAAGCTCGTGTCGCGGAACGTCAAAGGCGTCATGGCGGATATTCAGCGGTATCTGGGCGTCAAGACCCTGGTCAGTTTCGCGACCGGGGTCCTGGTCGGGCTCGGCGTCTGGATTGTGGACCTGCCGGTTCCTCTGTTCTGGGCCGTCCTCGCCTTTCTGCTCAACTACATCCCCGCCATCGGCTCGATCATCGCGGCGGTGCCGGCGGTCCTGGTAGCCCTCGTGCAGCAGGGCTGGGGCACCGCCCTGGTCGTGGCGATCCTCTTTCTGGCGATCAATTTCCTGCTCGGCAATCTGATCGAGCCGGTACTCATGGGGCGCCAGTTCGGCCTGTCGACGTTGGTCGTCTTCATGGCCATGGTCTTTTGGGGATGGATTTGGGGGCCCATCGGGATGATCCTGTCGGTTCCGTTGACCATGATCATCAAGATCGTCCTCGAGCAATCCGAGGAGCTACGCTGGCTTGCCGTCCTGATGGGACCGGCGGCACCCATGGCGGCGGCCGCCGCAGCGCGCCACGCCGATAAGGCCTGAGTGAGACCGACCGAGAAGCGGACTCGGACTTGACAAGAGTCCCGCATTTGCTACGATTTCGGTCTAATTCGGACTAAAATAGTCCGAATTTCGGAGCCCCCCCCCGATCGAAGGGGGCCGAAGGGAAGACCTACCGTGATTCGTATGACCAAGCAGGCCGACTACGGCATCGTTTTGCTGACTCGAATGGCCAGCGAGCCCGACCGGCTGGTCAATGCCTCGGAGCTGGCCGGAGTGGTTCAGCTGCCGCTGCCCACGGTTTCGAAGATCCTGAAGCTGCTCGGCCGGGCCGGGCTTCTGGAGTCTCACCGCGGAGTAAAGGGAGGCTACTGCCTGGCCCGTGAAGCCGAGAGGATCACGGTCGCCGAGATCATCACGGCCCTGGACGGTCCGATAGCCATTACCGAGTGCATCGACGATACCCCGGGTGAGTGTTCGCAGGAGTCCTTCTGTGGTGTGCGTGCGAACTGGCAGCGGATCAATCATGCCATCCGTCATGCCCTCGAGAACATCACCCTCGCTGAAATGACCCACCCCATCGGCGCCGAGCTCGTTACCCTGGGCGGCGGCGCCGACGACGCCAAGTCGGCCGGCTGGCCCACGGACTGAACCCAGCGCTAGGAGTACAAGCATGCCTGAAACCGCGACCCCGACAACCCCGACAACTCCGGCTTCCGACACCGAGCTTCTGGAGCAGCACGTAGCCCAGGAGTACGAAGCCGGCTTCGTCACCGATATCGAGCAGGAGACGTTGCCGCCCGGCCTCAACGAGGATGTGGTGCGCTTCATCTCGGCCAAGAAGGGCGAGCCCGAGTGGTTGCTCGAATGGCGCCTCAAGGCCTACCGTGACTGGCTCGAGATGAAAGAGCCGACCTGGGCCAACATCAAGTACGATCCGATCGACTATCAATCGGTCTCGTACTATTCGGCGCCGAAGTCGGCGGGTGACGGGCCCAAGAGCCTGGACGAGGTCGATCCAGAGATCCTGGCCACCTACGAAAAGCTGGGAATCCCGCTTCAGGAGCAGAAGATCCTGGCCGGGGTGGCCGTCGACGCGGTTTTCGACAGCGTCTCGGTGGCCACTACATTCAAGGGCAAGCTGGCCGAGGCCGGGGTCATCTTCTGTTCCATGTCCGAGGCTGTGAAGGATCACCCGGAGCTGGTCAAGGAGTACCTGGGCAAGGTCGTTCCGCGCAACGACAACTTCTTCGCCGCCTTGAACTCGGCGGTCTTCTCAGACGGCTCGTTCGTCTATGTGCCCAAGGGCGTACGCTGCCCCATGGAGCTCTCGACTTACTTCCGGATCAATGCCATGAACACGGGCCAGTTCGAGCGCACGCTGATCATCGCCGATGAGGGCGCGCACGTGAGCTACCTCGAGGGTTGCACGGCGCCCATGCGCGACGAGAACCAACTCCATGCGGCCGTGGTCGAGCTCTACGCCCACGAGACCGCGACGATCAAATACTCGACGGTGCAGAACTGGTATCCCGGGGACATGGAGACCGGCAAGGGCGGGATCTACAACTTCGTCACCAAGCGCGGCATTGCGGCCGGCCGGGCGGCGAAGATCTCCTGGACCCAGGTCGAGACCGGCTCGTCGATCACCTGGAAGTACCCGAGTGTCATCCTCAAGGGCGACGACACCGTCGGCGAGTTCTACTCGGTGGCCCTTTCCAAGGGCTGGCAGCAGGCGGACACCGGCACCAAGATGATCCACGTCGGCAAGAACACCACCTCGACCATTGTCTCCAAGGGCATCTCGGCGGGCAATGGCCAGAATACCTACCGGGGTGGGGTCAAGATTCTGAAAGGCGCTGACGGTGCTCGGAACTTCTCTCAGTGCGATTCGATGCTGCTCGGAGAGAAGTGCGGTGCGCACACGTTCCCGTACATCGACGTTCAGAACCCGTCCGCGCGTATGGAGCACGAGGCGTCGACTTCGAAGATCGGCGAAGACCAGCTCTTCTACTGCAACAGCCGTGGCATCGAGACCGAGGACGCGGTTTCGATGATCGTCAACGGCTTCTGCAAGGAGGTCTTCAAGGAACTGCCGATGGAGTTCGCTGTCGAGGCGAGAAAACTACTCGAGATTAGCCTGGAAGGCAGCGTCGGCTAGAGGAAGAAGCGGCAACGACAACCATCGGGCTCGCGTCAGCGGGTCCAGAGACACACCGGAAACCGAGGAGAGAACTGCAGCATGAGTTTGCTTGAAATCAAGGACCTCCACGTCAGCGTGGAGGACGCGGAAATACTCAAAGGCGTGGACCTGACCATCAACAAGGGTGAAGTGCACGCGATCATGGGACCGAATGGCTCCGGGAAATCGACGCTGGCCCAGGTCCTGGCCGGCCGCGAGGCCTACGAGGTCACCGAGGGCGAGATCATCTACAAGGGCGAGGATCTATCGGAGGCCGCTCCGGAAGAGCGGGCGCGTGAAGGCCTGTTTCTGGCCTTTCAGTATCCCGTCGAGATTCCGGGCGTTTCGAACGTCTACTTTCTGAAGGCGGCGCTCAACGCGATTCGCAAGCACCGCGGCCAGGAAGAGATGGACGCGATGGACTTTCTCACCTATGTGCGCGAGAAGATGGCCCTGGTCAAGATGGACGAGGCTCTTCTCAATCGGCCGGTCAACGAAGGTTTCTCGGGTGGAGAGAAGAAGCGCAACGAGATCTTCCACATGGCGGTGCTGGATCCGGTGCTCGCGGTGTTGGACGAAACCGACTCCGGTCTCGACATCGATGCTCTCAAGATCGTTGCCGACGGCGTCAACTCGATGCGTTCGGAAGGCCGAGCCTTCCTGGTCATCACCCACTACCAGAGGCTGCTCAATTACATCGTGCCCGATGTGGTGCACGTACTCGTCGACGGCAAGATTGTCCGCTCGGGCGGCAAAGAGCTGGCGTTGGAGCTCGAGGAGAAGGGCTATTCCTGGCTCGAGAGCAAGGTCAAAGAAGAGGCGGTCGCCCATGTCTGAGACGGTGCCCGAGACCATGCCTGATGCGGCGGCAGCCGGCCTCTCTCGAGCCGGCCTCGAGGCCGCGGCCTACGCCCGACTTTTCGACCGAGTCTCGGCCGGCCGGGGCAACGCGGAGCCCGGGCGGATGGCCGGCCTCCGCCGGGAGGCGATGACGCGGTTCGGCGAGCTCGGCTTCCCGACCAAGAGACTGGAGGACTGGCGCTCGACCGACGTCCGAGCGATCGCCGAATCCTCGTTCACGTTTAAAGCGAATGCGAGCGCAGTCTCGGAGGCGGACTGCGAGCGCTTTCGTTATCCGAATACCCACGAGCTGGTATTCGTCAACGGGGTCTTCCGGGCCGACCTGTCTCGTCTCGACACGCTTCCCGAGGGTGTCGTCATCTCGACTCTCGAGCGGGCTTGGAGCGAGCATCCGGACCTGGTCGAGCCGTATCTCGGCCGTCACGCCAAGTTCGACAACCACGCCTTCGTGGCCCTCAACACCGCCCTTCATGAGAGCGGTGTGTTCGTGTTCTTCCCGAGGAATGCGGTTGTCGAGACGCCGATTCATGTTCTTCATCTCGGACTCGGCACTGACGCGCCGGTGGCCTGCTTCCCGCGCAGCCTCTTCGTTGCCGAGGAGAACTCACAGGGGAGGATCATCGAGCAGTTCGCGACCGCGGGCGAGGGTGACACCGCGGGGAGGCATTTCGCCTGCCCGGTCACCGAGGTTGTTCTGGCCCCGAACGCCGTGGTCGATCACTACAAGCTCCAGCGCGAGTCGACCGGCGCCTTTCACATGGCGACCTTCCAGATCTATCTGGAGCGTTCGAGTAACTTCTGCGCGCACTCGATCTCCTGGGGCGGCGGCTTGGTTCGCAATGATGTCAACGCCGTGCTCGACGGCGAGGGCTGCGAGGCGACCTTGAACGGCCTCTACCTGGTCGAAGGCAAGCAGTTGGTCGATAATCACATGCGGGTGGATCACGTGGCTCCGCACTGCGACAGCCATGAGCTCTTCAAGGGTATTCTCGAGGGCCAGGCACGGGCGGTTTTCAACGGCCGGATCTTCGTTCACAAGGGTGCCCAGAAGACCGACGCCAAGCAGACCAACCGCAATCTCCTGCTGTCACCGACGGCGCTGGTCAACTCGAATCCGCAGCTCGAGATCTTCGCCGATGACGTGCGCTGCACGCACGGTTCGACCGTGGGGCAGCTAGACGAGCTCGGCATCTTCTATCTACGCTCGCGAGGAATCGGCGAGGAAGCGGCTCGCAGCCTTCTGACCTACGCATTCTGCGCGGACATCGTGCAGCGCATCAGGGACAAGATGGTACGGCGCGATCTCGAAGAGTTCCTGTTTCGGCGGCTGCCCCGAGGCGAGGTCGTGCGGCAGGCGGTTTGAGACATGGGGGACACAATACGTATTGTGTCCCCGAATTCCATGACACTAGCTCACCAGCAGGCCGGCAAGCCCCAGTTCGACGTCGAGGCGATCCGCAGGGATTTCCCGGCGCTGTCCATTGAGCCCTACGGCAAGCCGCTGGCCTACTTGGACAGTGCGGCATCGGCGCAGAAGCCGGAGGCGGTGATCGAGGCCGAAGCGCGCTGCTACCGGGAGTACTACGCCAACGTCCATCGCGGTGTGCATTACCTTTCGGCCAAGGCG
The DNA here is from genome assembly GCA_024224155.1 of bacterium. Classification (NCBI taxonomy): domain Bacteria; species bacterium. Next base: position 5,962 of record JAAENP010000233.1, on the reverse strand, counting down.
ACGGTGGCCTACGAAGATGCTCGACACAAGGTCCAGCGTTTTCTGGGGGCACCCGAATCCAACGAGATCGTCTTCGTGCGCGGTACTACCGAGGCGATCAACCTGGTCGCCTCGACGTACGGCCGCGAGCATGTCGGTGAGGGCGACGAGGTGCTCATCACCACCATGGAGCATCACTCGAACATCGTGCCGTGGCAGATGCTCTGCGCAGAGAAAGGCGCCAAGCTCGTGGTGGCGCCAATCGACGATCGCGGCGACGTTATTCTGGAAGAGCTCGAGAGGCTGATGTCCGAGCGCACCAAGCTTCTGGCGACGATCCATGTCTCCAATGCGCTGGGGACGATCAATCCGGTAGAGACGATCATCGAGATGGCGCACGAGCGCGGAATCCCCGTGCTCCTCGACGGTGCTCAGGCCGCGCCCCATCTTCGGATCAACGTCGCCGAGCTGGATTGCGAGTTCTATACTTTCTCCGGGCACAAGGCCTTCGGCCCTAGCGGGATTGGCGCGCTCTACGGCAAGAAGGAGCTTCTCGACGCGATGCCCCCCTATCAGGGCGGCGGCGAGATGATCCGATCGGTGACGTTCGAGAAGACCGAATACGCCCCGGCGCCGGCTCGCTTCGAGGCGGGCACGCCCAACATCGCGGGAAGCGTGGCCCTGGGCACAACGGTCGACTACCTCGAGAGCCTCGGGATGGAGGCGATTCAGGCCTACGAGGAGGAGCTGCTTGCCTACGCTACGGCCGCCCTGGAGTCGGTGAGCGGTTTGCGGCTGGTGGGTACCGCGCGCCGCAAGGCCGGGGTACTGTCCTTTGTCATGGCGGGAGCTCATCCCCACGACATAGGCACGATTCTGGATCGCGAGGGCATCGCGGTGCGCACCGGACACCATTGCGCGCAGCCGGTCATGGATCGCTACGGTGTTCCGGCTACGGCGCGGGCGTCGCTGGCCCTCTACAACACCAGGGCAGAGATCGACCGCCTGGTCGTGGGGCTGGAGAAGGTCGGCGAGGTTTTTGGATGACGTGGATGCTGTGGATGAACGGCTGATGTCGGAGCTTTTCGATCTCTACCAAGAGGTCATCCTGGACCACAACAAGAACCCGCGGAACTTCGGCAGGCTGGAAGATTCCCTGGAGGGAGAAGGTCGGGTTCGTCACGCCGACGGCTACAACCCGCTTTGCGGTGATCGGCTGACGCTCTATGTCGATGTTGTTCGGGACGAGGAGGGAGGGACCATCCGTGACATCAAGTTCGAGGGTTCCGGTTGCGCGATTTCCAAAGCCTCGGCCTCGCTCATGACCGAGGCGATCAAGGGAAAGCCCCTGGCCGAGAGCGAAAAGCTCTTCGAGAGCTTTCACGAGCTTCTGACCGGCGATCCGAGCGTCAAGGCCAAGGCCAGCGCCGAGCTCGGCAAGCTCGCGGTCTTCGAGGGCGTGCGCGAGTTCCCGGTGCGGGTCAAGTGTGCCACGCTCGCCTGGCACACGCTCCAGGCCGCGCTCGCCGGCGGCAGCGAGCCGGCGACCACCGAATAGCCGGCGCCGCGCGCGCATCCCACCCTTTCGGGTGTGGCAAATAGACAGTTTTCATAGTACTCAGGAGACTGCCCCGATAACGGCACAGCCGGCCAAAGCCGGTGCCGCAAAGCTACGGGTCCTCGCCTGCCCAGACAAGACCGCCGGGCTACCGAAGGGCGGCAGAGTCCTCATACCTATGGGGAAGTGATTTACATCCCATCACCACCGCCGAAGGAGGTACGCCATGCAATCCGCCAAGTTAACCCTGAACGGCAACGAGTATCAGTTCCCCGTGAAGGTGGGAACCGAGAATGAGATCGGAATCGATTTCAGCTCCCTGCGAGCCACGACCGGTGCCATCGCGCTCGATCCCGGCTACGGAAACACCGGCTCCTGTCTGAGCACCATCACGTTTATCAACGGAGAGGAAGGGATCTTGCGCTATCGCGGATACCCGATCGAAGAGGTCGCTCAGTCGGCCCGGTTCGAAGAGGTCTGCTTCCTGCTGATCTACGGGTACCTGCCCAACCGCGAGCAGCTGTCCAGGTTTCAGGAGAGACTCACCTATCACGCGATGATTCGAGAGGAGATGAAGGAGTTCTTCAGGGACTTTCCGCTCTCCGCCCATCCCATGATGGTTCTTTCCGCCATGCTGGCGTCGCTGTCGGCTTTCTATCCGTGGAGTGGCGACGAAGACGAGGTCGACCTCAACATCGTCCGGCTGCTCGCGAAGGCCAAGACGATCGCGGCGTTCTCGTACAAGAAATCGGTTGGCCAGCCATTTGTCTATCCGCGGAATGATCTGAGCTATACAGAGAATTTCCTGCGCATGATGTTCGCTGTGCCGGCGGAGCCGTACGTCGTGTCGCCGGTCCTGGACAACGCGCTCAATCTGCTGCTCATTCTGCACGCGGATCACGAGCAGAACTGCAGCACCTCTTCGGTGCGAATGGTCGGATCGAGTCAGTCCAACCTGTTTGCGGCGATCGCGGCCGGCGTCAACGCCTTGTGGGGTCCTCTCCACGGCGGCGCCAACCAGAAAGTGATCGAGATGCTGCGAACGATCCGCGATGACGGAGGCGACTACCGCAAGTTCGTGGATATGGCGAAAGACAAGAAGTCGCCTTTCCGCCTGATGGGATTCGGCCACCGCGTGTACAAGAACTTCGATCCGCGGGCAAAGATCCTGAAAACCGCCGCCGACGACGTTCTGCGCGAGCTGGGCATTGACGACCCACTTCTGAAGATCGCCATGAATTTGGAAGAGGTGGCGCTGAGCGACTCGTTCTTCGTCGAGCGCAAGCTCTATCCCAACGTCGACTTCTACAGCGGCATCCTCTACCGGGCGATGGGTATCCCCACCGACATGTTCACGGTGATGTTCGCTCTCGGGAGACTGCCGGGCTGGATCGCTCAGTGGAAAGAGATGCGCGAGGACCCCAAGGCCAAGATCGCCAGGCCTCGCCAGATCTACCTCGGCGAGCCGAAGCGTCCGTTCGTTCCTCTCGAGCTCCGCGAGGCCGGTGAGAAGAAGGAAGCGGTTAGAGAAGAGCCGGTTCCGGCCTAGGTGGAAGCGTCGACGAAGAAGAAGCTGAACTCGAAGGAGAGACCATGAGAAACAAGATCACAGTCATTGGCGCCGGCCACGTAGGCGAGACCGCCGCCTTCAACATTGCCCGCTTGGAGTTGGGTGATGTCATCCTGCTGGACATTCTGGAGGGGATTCCCCAGGGGAAGGCCCTCGATAGCTTCGAGTCGTCTCCGATCTTCGGATTCGACTCGACCGTCCTCGGCACCAACAGCTATGCGGATACCGCCGGCTCCGACGTCATCGTCATGACCGCCGGTCTGCCCCGAAAGCCGGGTATGAGTCGCGATGATCTCTTCAACAAGAACCTAGAGATCGTCGAGAGCTGCATCCGCCGCGCTACAGGGAATTCACCCGATGCCATCATCATCATGGTGACCAACCCGCTCGACGCCATGTGCGAAGTCGCTCGTCGGACGTCGGGCTTCCCACGCGAGCGGGTCATCGGCATGGCGGGAATTCTGGATTCGGCCCGGATGCGGGCGTTCATCGCGATGGAGCTCGGTGTTTCGGTCGAGAACACCCACGCATTCGTGCTCGGAGGGCACGGCGACAGCATGGTGCCGCTGGCACGGTATTCGACCGTCGCCGGCGTCCCGATCACCAAGATGATGTCGCACGATCGTGTCGATGCGATCATCGAGCGCACGCGCAAGGGCGGCGGCGAGATCGTCAAGCTGCTCAAGACCGGTTCGGCCTACTATGCTCCGGGGCTGGCGATCGCCGAGATGGTCGAGGCGATCTTGAAGGACAAGCACAAGATTCTCCCGTGTGCCGCCCATCTCCAGGGCGAGTACGGGATCTCGGATACATATGCCGGCGTACCGGTTCAGCTCGGGCGCTCGGGGATGGAGAAGATCGTCGAGATCGCCCTCACCGATGAAGAGCGCGCCGCGTTTCACAGAAGTGCCGAGTCGGTCAGGGAGTCGATAGAGAAGATCCCGGTCACGGTGAGTTGAAGCAGGAGGGTGGCCGTTGTCTCGGCCACCCTCGCCTACTTGGTCTGGATTCGCTGGCCCACGCGGCGGGCGATCGCCTCGCCGATACTGATCGAGGCGGTTGCGGCCGGTGATGGTGCGTTGAGCACATGTGTCGAGTGCTCGGCATCCAGAATCCGGAAATCGTCGACCAGAGCGCCGGAGGGAAGGACCGCCTGAGCTCGAATACCGCAGCCGGCGCGCTGGACATCCTCGGTCCGCAGGGCTGGTACTAGTTTTCGCAGAGATGCGACAAAGGCTCTCCTGCTCAGCGAACGAACGACCTCCGCTGCCGCCGTGCGCGGATAGTCTTGTGCCAGGTTCCATAGCCCCTTGTAGAAGATCGAAGCACTTGCGTCACGAGCCGAGAAGCCGAACCGGCTGTAGTCCTCGCGGGCGAGAGCCAGAACCGCGTTCGGACCGGCCTCTCTGCGACCGTCGATGGTGCGCGTGAAGTGGACGCCGAGAAACGGCAGGTCGGGATCCGGCACCGGGTAGATCAAGTTGCGCACCAGATGCCGGCGCTCGGCACGCAGTTCGTAGTACTCGCCACGAAAGGGCAGGATGCGAAGCCCCGGGTCGCAGCCGCACAGACGGGCGAGTCGGTCGCTCTGCAGGCCGGCACAGTTGACTAGATGTCTGCATCGAACCTCGGCGTTTCGCGCGATGAGGAGAAGCCGCGGAGGCTCCCTGCGCACGGCCTCGACTCGTTGCGAGGTGTAGATCTCGCCTCCGTAGGATTGGATCTCTTCGGCGAACGCCGTTGCCACGCGGCGAAAGTCTACGATTCCGGTTTCGGGAACCCAGAGAGCCGCAACGCCAGCCGCGTGTGGCTCGTACTCTCGAATCTCCCGGCCGCTAAGAGGGCGCAGGCCGACGAGGCCGTTGGCACGCCCGCGCCGCCCGAGCTCCTCGAGCGCCGGCAGCTCGCGCGGCTCCACGGCTACCACCAGCTTGCCACAGCGCTCATGGGGTATTTGGCGGCTTTTGCAGTAGCGGTAGAGCGCTCGACTTCCCTCGAGGCAGTTCTTGGCCTTGAGGGAGCCGGGCCTGTAGTAGAGTCCCGAGTGGATGACGCCGCTGTTGTGTCCGGTTTGATGCCGGGCGACCTCGTCCTCGGCCTCCAGAACGGCGACTGTGTAGCGGTTCTGTCGCAGCAGCGACCTGGCCGTGGCCAATCCCACGATCCCCCCGCCAACGACGGCGATGTCATAGGTTGTTGCAGGCATTGCAGTAGGTGAGCCCTTTCGGGGTCGAACCAGGATATCTTGGGCACCTGCCGGCTGCCTCGCCTGGGCTTTGCCTTCTACCGCCCCTTGCGCGAGTAATCCTCCGGCAGGGGGGTTGATTCCCGATAGGCCTCGTCTCCCCTTGCGACGAACTCGAGGACCTTGAAGGCATGGGCACGGATCAGCTTGGCGACCTCTTCGTCTTCCGAGGTCTCGGTCACCAGGACCCCACCATCGATGTCCTCGATGGCGATCTCGATCGCCTCGGCGTGGTCGAAGATCTCGGCAAAGAGTGGATCCCAGGCTCGGATTCGCCCGCCGTTTTCGATTAGATCCGCCATCTCGCGGACGTGCCGACGAATCACCGGAACTAGGTTCTCATCGGTAGAGGTGGTGATCGTACGGACTCCGCCGGGTACGTCCTCGACCTTCCGCTCGATCGCCTCATGGCCGTCGATGAGCGTCCAGGTCGACTCCATGAGGGCGCGGTGTCCGCCGCGCATCCCACCACCTCGCATTGCCCCTTCTTGCCCCACGGCCCCTGGGCCCCTTTGGCCCTGCCGGCGCTGAAACCCCCGGCGCCGGCAGCAGCCACAGCCCATCGAGCCCTCACCGGGCCCTGTATCGATACGTCCTGGACCTCGGCCGG
>JAAENP010000232.1 GCA_024224155.1 bacterium | reverse complement strand
GTGGAGTGCCTTCGTCGCCGATGCCTGGCAAGTCAGCAACAACGTGACCCTCGAGCTCGGTGTACGTTACGATAAAAGCAAGGGCTGGATCAAGGATCTAGCACGCCTCGACGACGATAACAACCCCACCGGCGAGATCGTCCCGGGCAGGGACACGGTCGAATGGGACTACATCGACCCGCGCCTCGGCTTTGCCTGGGACATCGGGGGCACCGGAGAGAACGCCCTCCGCGGCTCGGTCGGGCGCTTCCACGCCGGGTTGATCGCCGGCGACTATAACTACCCGCCGCCCGAAATGCCGTCTTATTGGTATGAGATCCAGGACCCGGCAACAGGCGAATGGGGGTATTCGCACGGCTTTTTTGAAGCAGAAGACGTAACCCTCGCACCGGGCGTCAAGAACGCCGAGACCTGGGAGTACACCCTCGGCTTCGAACACGAGCTGACCGCGACCAGCGCGATCGGCATTTCGGCGGCCTACAAGCAGACCACGGACATGCTCGGCTGGTACATCGCCGACAACGGCGAGTTCAATTGGGTAACCATCACCGACGAAGTGACCGGAGAAGCGATCGAGCTCAAGG